>JAZKDS010000217.1:0-11063 GCA_040387455.1 Bacteroidota bacterium | reverse complement strand
CCGCAATATTGCTAATATGGTACCTAATACCGATTTGAATGTAATGTCGGTTATAAACTATGCCGTTAGCCACCTTAAAGTAAATCATGTGGTGGTGTGTGGCCATTATAACTGTGGAGGCGTTAAGGCAGCCATGGAGCAGGCCGATCTGGGTATACTTAACCCGTGGTTGCGTAACATTCGTGATGTATACCGCCTGCACCGCCACGAACTTGATGCTATAGCAAATCCCGGAGAGCGTTATGACCGCCTTGCACAGCTAAATGTACAGGAACAGTGTATTAATGTAATTAAAGTTGCAGAGGTGCAAAGCGCCATTGCAGAGCGTGGCCTTACCGTGCACGGCTGGATTTTTGACGTGCGCACTGGCCATCTTATAGATTTAAATATAGATTTTGACGCAGTTACTAAAAACATTGTAAACATATACCGCATTGATAAAGAATAACATCCAAACTCTTTACTATTAAAAAGAGCATTTGTATCATACCCCGGCTAAATAGAAAAAACCTACCCATTAAATTGGGTAGGTTTTTTCTATTTAGGCGCACCCTTACATTAATTACCAAAAGCAAATTGAAGCACTTATTTAGTAAATAACATAAACCGCTTCATAAATTTACGATATATCGTAAATTTTTAAATTCTAAAAAACAACAAATAACTAATAAACAACACATTATCAAAAAGGCACATTTATGGTTTAATCAAATACAAATTATAAAACGTATTTTATGAAACCATCACCAAATTTGCTGTCGCCAGACAACCACGCCCTTGTTTTAATTGATTTTGAAGGCCAAATGGCATTCGCCACTAAAAGCATCCCAACAACCGAACTCCGCACTAACGTTGCCATTGTTGCCGGAGCTTCAAAAATCTTTAATGTACCTACCATTGTTACTACCGTGGCAGAGGAAAGCTTCTCTGGCCCTGTTTTTCCTGAAATCGAAGAGTTTTACCCTGTGGCTACTTCGGGCTATATAGACCGCACCAGCATGAATACCTGGGAAGATGAAGCCGCCTATAAAGCCATCACTGCCACCAACAAGAAAAAAATTGTACTTGCCGGCCTGTGGACAGGCGTGTGCATTGTAGGTCCTGCCCTATCTGCCCTTACCGAAGGTTATGAAGTATATGCCATTACCGATGCCTGTGGCGATGTAAGTACCGAGGCGCACGAGCGTGCCGTACAACGCATGGTGCATGAAGGTGTTAAACCCATTACATCTGTACAATATCTTTTAGAGCTGCAAAGAGACTGGGCCCGCCAGGAAACCTATGTGGCTGTAACCAACCTTATGAAGAAATACGGTGGCGCTTATGGACTTGGCATTCACTATGCGCACAACATGCTAAACCATAAATAATATACTATTACCTACCCCGGTTTAAACAACACACTGTGAAAAAAGTTTACATAATAGCCTTTATTATTTTACTATGCAACACCTTGAGTGCCCAGACATTTAAGCTGATGCGCTATGACGAAAACTATACCTGCCTAAAAGACTCGATGCTCACATTTTATAATGGCATAAAGTTTATACCGCTTTCTGGCGATAAAAACATACATGCCTCAGTGGGTGGCGAAGCGCGGTTTGAGTATGTAGACTTTACTAACGAAGACTGGGGCAGGTTAAATATAGGCCATAACAATTTTGTACTCCAACGGTATGATATACATGCCGATGTGCATTTTGGCAACCGTTTAAGGGTGTTTACACAGTTGCGCAGCGCCTTTCAGGATGGCAGCGTAACCGGCTCAAGCCCTGTAGACGAAGACCATCTTAACATCCAGAATTTGTTTGCCGATGCTGTTCTGTATCAAAAAACAGATACCGAAATAACAGTGCGCCTGGGCAGGCAGGAAATAAACTACGGGTCAGGAAGGTTAATTTCTGTAGGCGAAGGCCCCAATGCCAGGCTGTACTTTACAGGGGGCAAAATAATGTATAAAAGCGCCCGGGTATTGGCCGATGCCTTTGTTATGATGGCCGATACCATTTATCCCGGTACGTTTGATAACAAGGCTTCTAAACAGGCTAACCTGTGGGGCGGCTATGCTACGGTAATAATTCCGCAACAGGGCAACCTCGATCTGTATTATTTAGGCATAAGGCGTAATGATGCTTTTTTTGAAGAAGGCATTGCAAAAGAGATCCGCCACACGGCTGGCTTCAGGTTCTGGAAAAACGGCGGCGGCTTTATTTATAATCTTGAAGCAGCATACCAGTTTGGCACGTTTGGATCCGGCAACATAAGTGCCTGGACGGCCTCGGCAGATGTGGGTTATTCTTTTGAAGATGCAACCTTTACCCCCACCATAAACCTGCGCCATGATTATATATCGGGCGATAAAAAAGCCGGAGACGGCACCCTGCAAACCTTTAACCCATTATACCCCCGTGGTGGCTATTTAGGTTTTAGCCCGCAAACAGGCCCGGTTAACCTTATAGACATCCATCCATATGGTACGCTGGATTTGCTGCCAGATTTAAAATTCCAGGCCGATGTGGTTTTCAACATGCGGTACTCGCTCAATGATGGCGTATACAGGCCAAGCGGGAGGTTCAACCTGCCCGGCTCCGCATCATCAAAGCGCTACATAGGCACATCTTACCTGGCTAATTTATCTTATACTATAAACAACCACACATCAATTACTACCGGTATACAGTATTTTAAAACCGGTCCATTTATTAATGATATCATCCCCCATGCTAAAGACGGGCTATTTTTTAACCTGCAGCTAGGCTTTATGTTCTAACATCTTCTAAAAACTAAAATTATGAAAAATATAAAACATGTATTGAGTAGCATTTTACTCGTTGCCTTTTTAACCACGGCTAATGTACCTGCCACAGCACAAACCGCCACCGAAACTAAAACAGCCGCCCTGGGCACCCATACCATTTGGGGCACAGTAAACGGTATAGCTCTAGAAGGTATGGTTCAGGGGCCATCGGCACAGGTAACGCCACTACAGGTAGCCTGCGTTTTTGAATATACCGAAGGCGACATCTTTAATTCTCCCCCTGCCCTGCCGGTAGCACTTAACGGCATGGTACACTTAGATGAAGCGCTTAAAGGCATGGTAACCGAAATAAGAAAAAGCGGAAAATTTAACGGCCATGCTTTTGAAACGCTACTAATAACCCCACCGGCAGGTACCCTTGGCGGTAAACAACTGTTGCTAATAGGCTTGGGCGACAGAAATGCTTTTACACCCGAACTTATGGTAGGCATAGGCAGCGTGGCCATGCGCGAAGCCTTAAGGTTAGGTGTTGACAGCTATGCCTTTGCCAGCGATATTAAGGATGCCGGTATAGACTCACCTACTGCACTGGTGGCACAAAATGTAGTTAAAGGCACCTTAGAGGCTTACCGTACAGAGCTTTGGCTTAAAGAAAAAGGCCTGAGCACCAGCAAGCCCATAACAAAAATTACCCTGCTTGCAGGCCCTGCATTTTTTACCGTTGCAGGAGAAGGCATCAAAAAAGCCATTGCAACCCCAACCAAATAAACCTACGTTATGAAAGCAGACCTTATACTCCACAACGGTAAAATACACAGCTTTAGCAAAGCCAATGCAAATGCTACGGCTGCAGC
Organism: Bacteroidota bacterium; assembly: GCA_040387455.1. GTDB lineage: Bacteria > Bacteroidota > Bacteroidia > Flavobacteriales > Flavobacteriaceae > Flavobacterium. Next base: position 7,451 of record JAZKDS010000217.1, on the reverse strand, counting down.
CATTAAAGACGGCAAATTTATAGCTGTAGGCAACGATGCCAATGTTTTGACATTTGCAACTGAAGCCACAAAAATAATAGACCTTAAGCAAAAACGCGTAGTGCCCGGTATTAACGACTCGCACATACACCTTATACGCGGAGGGTTAAATTTTAACCTTGAGCTGCGCTGGGATGGCGTGCCCTCTCTTGCTGATGCCATGCGCATGCTAAAAGAACAGGTAGACAAAACACCATCGCCGCAATGGGTGCGCGTTGTAGGTGGCTGGAGCGAGTTTCAATTCGCCGAAAGGCGCATGCCTACCCTTGAAGAAATAAACGCCATAGCACCCGAAACTCCGGTATTTATCCTGCATTTATACGATCGTGCCTTTATGAACCGTGCCGCATTAAAAGCGGTTGGATATAACAAAAACACTCCGGCACCTCCGGGTGGCATTATTCAGCGCGACGGCAATGGCGAACCTACAGGCCTTATTATCGCATCGCCTAATGCCATGATCTTGTACAGCACATTGGCTAAAGGCCCCAAGCTGTCTTATGAGCACCAGGTAAACTCTACCCGCCATTACATGAAAGAACTGAACCGCTTTGGTATAACCAGCGTTATAGATGCGGGTGGCGGTTTCCAGAACTACCCTGATGATTACCAGGTGGTAAACGAGCTTAACGAGAAAAAACAGCTTACCGTGCGCATTGCCTACAACCTGTTTACCCAACGCCCCAAAAATGAGTTTGAAGATTTTACCGAATGGATAGACTCTGTAAAACTATATCAGGGCGATGATATGTACCGCCACAACGGTGCAGGCGAAATGCTGGTGTTTTCAGCTGCCGACTTTGAAGACTTTCTTCAACCAAGGCCTGATTTGCCTGAAAACATGGAAGCCGACCTTGAAAAAGTGGTGCGCCTGCTGGTAGAAAACCGCTGGCCTTTCAGGTTGCATGCTACGTATAATGAAAGTATTACCCGCTTTTTAAATGTATTTGAAAAAGTAAACCAGGATGTTCCGTTTAACGGCCTTCCCTGGATTTTTGACCATGCCGAAACCATAGACGAGCGCAACATAGAGCGCGTTAAAAAATTAGGCGGTGGCATTGCCGTACAAAGCCGTATGGCCTACCAGGGTGAGTATTTTACAGACCGTTATGGTGCAGCCGCTGCCGAAAGTACCCCTCCCATTAAAAAAATGCTGGAGATGGAAGTGCCCGTAGGCGGAGGAAGCGATGCCACAAGGGTGAGCAGCTACAACCCGTGGGTGGCTATGTACTGGCTTACAGCCGGTAAAACTGTGGGTGGCCTGCAACTGTATACCGATACCCGCCTGAGCCGCGAAACTGCCCTTGAAATTTATACCCGTGGCAGCGCATGGTTTAGCCAGGAGCAGCAAAAAAAAGGCGACATACAGGTGGGCATGTTTGCCGATCTTGCGGTACTGGATAAAGATTATTTCCGCGTAAGCGATGAAGCCGTAAAAGGTATTGAGGCTGAGCTTACTGTAGTAGATGGCAAGATTGTATATGCCAAAGGCGATTTTTCGTCTTACTCACCTCCCACCATCCCTATTTTACCCGACTGGTCGCCTACTAACAGCTACAACGGTTATTATTCGGCCACCAGCCACCAGGGTCACGCACAAATCAACAGTTTTAAAAACGAAATCAAAGCCCAAAGCATTACCGCACAGGTACACAGTTGTGCCGGCAGCTGCGATGTGCATGCACACAGCCATGATGCCGCACGCCTTAGCAATATCCCGGTAAACAACTACACCGCTTTTTGGGGTGCCTTAGGCTGCTCGTGCTTTGCTTTTTAATAAAATACACTTATGGAAATTATAGACCTACTATTAACATCAGATGCCGGCAGCCCGTTTAACAATGCGGCCCTGCTCATATTTAGGGTATTGCTCGCTTTTGAACTTTTCAGGGTGCACGGGCTTAAAAAATTCAGGCTGCAAAACGGCGAAAAAGAACATGTGCCCAACCCGCTTAACCTGCCCGAAGCACTCAACAACTGTGTAGCCTCATTTTCAGATACTGTAGTACCCGTATTCATGGTATTAGGCCTTGGCACAAGGCTGGCCTTACTGCCCACCATAGGTGTAACCGCTGTAGGCTATTTTGTAGTACACAGAAATGATTCGCCCGAGGTGCGCGATGTGCCTTACATGTACACGCTTTGCCTGCTGTTTTTAGCCGCAATAGGCCCAGGCACGTATTCATTAGACAACTATATACTAACCCTTTTATAACAACACTATGCAACCTAAAATAGGAATTAAGGAAGAACACCTTGCCGCTGTAGCGCATTCGCTAAGCCAGATACTTGCCGATGAATTTTTGCTGTATACCAAAACAAAAAAAGCCCACTGGAATGTAGAAGGGCCTGATTTTTATAACAAACACCTGTTTTTTGAGCAGCAATATACTCAGCTTGATGATATTATAGATACCATAGCCGAGCGCATAAGAACATTGGGGCATTATGCTCCCGGTACACTTAAAGAGTATTTAGAACTTACTCATTTATCTGAATCATCACCCGGTAAAAATGACAGCCTGAGTTACATAAAAGAGCTGTTAGCCGACCACGAGAGTATCATGATTCACCTGCGTGAAAACATCAACCGCTATGCCGCAGCCTTAAAAGACCTGGGTACCAGCGATTACATAACCGGCCTTATGGAAACCCACAAAAAAATGGCGTGGATGTTAAGAGCCCACTTAAAATAAAAGCTATGGAACAAAAAAATATTAATACCGTAACCCTGCTGCTGGCACTGGTAGCAGGCTATTGCGATACGGTTACTTTTGTAGCTGCCGACAAAATATTTTCGGCACACGTTACGGGCAACTTTATTGTATTTGCCTACCAGATAGTAACCGGTGCCGACATAGATGCATGGATAAAATTGATTACCTTTCCGGTATTTATTTTAGCCGTAATGATAGGTGGATGGATGTCTAAAAAAACGAGTGCAGGTACAACACTTTTAACAGAGGCTATAGTATTGGTTATAGCCGGTATAGCTGCTTTTGCATTGCATTTACAAAACCAGGACAGCCTTGTTATGTATGCCATAGTATTGGTAATTGTGTTTGCCATGGGGCTTCAAAATGCATTCGGAAAAATATACAACAAGGCTACACATGGCCCCACTACCATGATGACGGGTAATGTTACACAGGCATCTTTAGACCTTAGGGCGATACTTATTGGCGGCAATACAACCGAAGCCCGTAGCAGCCTTAAAAAGCAGAGTGTAACCATTCTTGGATTTTTGGCGGGCTGTTTTGCAGGAGGATTTTTGGGCAGGGAATTTGGCCTTGCCGCAGTTTTACCCGCAGGTATAATCATGATTACCTGCTATGCATTATCAAAAAAACAGATTGTAATTAATTAGTATATGAAGTTTTATACCCTGCTTGCCTTAACCTTTCTTTTTACTGTAAATGCGTTTACACAAACGGTAAGCGAAGAAAACTTTGCGCAATTAAAGCAGGAAGCCGATACATATCATGCCCGTGCGCTGGATATTCCTGATGAGGATTTTGCAAAAAAAACAAGTTACCTTCAAAAAGCGGGAGCCTTATATAAAAAAGCAGGGGCATACACTAACGAGGCCGAAACACTTTGCCAATTGTCTATACTGTACAACGCTGTAGACAGTATTGCTACATCCATCAGCTATGCACAGCAGGCGGTTTCTATCAAAAAAAAACACAACAACAACCAGCTGTTTAAAGAGTACACTATGCTGGGCCTTAATTTAAGGGTGCAGGGCAAATACAACGATGCACTTGCCTATGCCCTTTCTGCCGAAAGAACGATAGAAACAGAAGATCCTGACAAACAATGGATCGGCATTTTATATAACCTTATTGGTACCATATATTCTGAACTCAAATTTTATGAAAAATCGGTTGAATATTATAAAAAAGCTATTGTAACAGCCGAAGAAATTAACGATACCGAAGGTGTATATTCCATCAAAATCAATACGGCGCGCGGGCTGTATAACAGAGGCAAGGCTAAAGAAGCGCTGGAGATATTAAACAGCGGTACCCGCTACCGCCCCGGCAAGGATTGCGATGTAGAATACCCAACAATTTATATATTAATATATTGCAAGTTAAAACAGTACAATAAAGCAAAACCCTTTTATGAACAATTGCTAAAATGCAGTTCCGGCAAGCCAAAAAGCCACATGGAGCAGGAAAAAATGTATTATGCCATGATACATTACCTGATACAAACCGGGCAGGCCGATAAAACTTATACTTATATAGCCGAGCTGCGCACGCTGGCCAGGAAAAACAAAGACCTGTACAACTTTGCCGAACTTGAAGTGACACACTTCCAGGCAGACTCTGCCACGGGCAATTACCTTGGGGCCATTAGGCATTTAAAAAGCTATAAAGAGCTAAACGACTCGCTTTTTAACATCAGCAGCACGAAACAGTTTGCCGATTTACAGCTTAAGTATGAAACCGAGAAAAAAGATAAAAACATTAAGCTACTTAAACAACACGGGCAACTGCAGGAAACACGGCTAAATAATGAAATTGTAATGCGCTATGTGTTTATTGCCAGCCTTATAGTGTTATTTTTAATATTGGGGCTGCTGTACAGCAGGTATTGCATAAAGCAAAGAAACAATATTATACTCGAGGCCAAGCAGGAAGAGATAAACCGCCAGAATATAGTGCTTCGCCAACTGGTAGATGAAAAAGAATGGCTGCTTAAAGAAATTCACCACAGGGTTAAAAACAACCTTCAAATTGTAATTAGCCTTCTCAATACCCAAAGCGCCTATCTTGAAAATGAAGATGCCCTTTTGGCTATAAAAAACAGCCAGCACCGCATGCACGCCATGTCGCTCATTCACCAAAAGCTGTACCAGTCAGATAACCTGGCCAGTATAGACATGTCCTGGTACATTTATGAGTTGGTTAACTACCTAAAAGAAAGCTTTGACCTTGACCGCAGGATAAACTATAAGCTGGATACAGATCGTGTGGATCTTGATGTGGCACAGGCCGTTCCGCTGGGGCTAATACTTAATGAGGCCATTAGCAATGCCATAAAATATGCTTTCCCTAACGGGCAAAAAGGCCAGGTGGCCATAGCACTTAAAAATACCGGTGGCGAAAATTACCAGCTTACCATTGCCGATGACGGTATAGGCCTGCCCGATGGCTTTGAAGATCAGGAAAGGGAGTCGTTAGGCATGAATCTTATGATGGGGCTTACCAACCAGCTTGATGGCAATTTTAAGCTGCAAAACAACAACGGGCTTACCATAATAATAACGTTTACAAGAAAACAGCAACTGATGGATGCTGCACATAATTCAGAAATTTGATTGGATAAATGAAAGAGAAGATACTCATAGTTGAAGACGAATTTATTGTTGCTAACGACCTGAAAATAATGCTTATAAGAGCAGGCTATCAGGTTACAGGCATAGCGGCATCTGTTGTGCAGGCCCGCAAGCTTATTGAAGACAAAAAGCCCGACTGGGTACTGCTGGATATTATGCTTAAGGGCGACCTTACCGGCATAGACCTGGCGTGGGAACTTATTGAGCAGCAATTGCCGTTCCTGTATATTTCGGCCAATACCAACCAAACAACTTTGGAGGCAGTTAAAGAAACGCAGCCCTATGGGTTTATGGTTAAACCATTCAGAGAAAGAGACTTGCTTGTAATGCTCGATATTGCACGCTATCGTTACGGCATAGAAAAAGGTATTTCAGATGGTAGTGCAAATCCTAACGGCACATCAAAAAGTATTGATGGCATTGTAGGCAAAAGCAACAAACTGCAAAATGTTATTGATAAAATAAAAATAGTAGCGCCCACCGAAACATCGGTGCTTATACTGGGCGAAAGCGGTACCGGTAAAGAGCGCATAGCGCACTCCATACACGAGTTGTCTCAGCATACCACCAGCCCGTTTGTAATAGTTAACTGCGCAGCATTGCCGGCATCGTTAATAGAATCAGAGCTTTTTGGGCATGAAAAAGGCGCTTATACCGGCGCACAAACCACACGGGCAGGCAAGTTTGAACAAGCCAATAACGGCACTATATTTTTAGATGAAATAGGCGAACTCCCGCTTGACTCTCAGGTAAAGCTCCTAAGGGTTTTACAGGAAAAAGAAGTAGAACGCCTGGGCGGTAGCGGTACCTTAAAAGTAAACGTGCGTGTAATAGCTGCCACAAACCGCTGCCTTGAAAAAGAAGTTGCCGAAGGCCGCTTCAGGCTCGACCTGTACTACAGGCTTAACGTGTTTCCTGTAGAGCTGCCGCCATTGCGCGAACGCAAAGAGGATATTGAAGTTTTAGCCTACCACTTTTTAACAAAGTACGCCGGCAAGGCACACAAAAATGTAACAACTATTTCAGCCCATGCCATAAGCCAGCTGATGCAGTACAACTGGCCGGGTAACATCCGCGAGCTGGAGCATCTTATAGAGCGCAATGTACTACTGGCGCCACATAACGAAATTGAATCGTTTGATTTGCCTCACGGCTTTACCGGCGAACCTGCTAAACAGGCATCGGGTGCATTACTCTCTATGGAAGACATGGAGCGCGAGCATATTATGGCCGCCCTAAAGCTTTGCAACGGCAAGGTATTTGGCCCCGGCGGCGCTGCCGAAGCCCTTAAAATGCCTGCTACCACCTTATATTCTAAAATGAAAAAACTGGGTATTCAACAAGAGTACCATTAACAATCTAACAATTACTACAATGAAAGAAAAAATATCCGGGCTGCACCATATTACAGCTATAGCGGGCAATGCCCAGCGCAATTTTGATTTTTACACAAAAATACTCGGCTTAAGGCTGGTTAAAAAAACCGTGAATTTTGACGACCCCGGTACCTACCATTTATATTATGGTAACGAGCAGGGCGCCGCAGGTACCATACTTACGTTTTTCCCGTGGGAAAATATAGGGCAAGGACAGGCAGGCAATGGCCAGGCTACCGAAATAGGCTATGCCGTACCGCAGGGCAGCCTTGAATTTTGGACGGAGCGTTTTAAAGCCCACAATGTAAACTTTGATGAAGCGGCAGAACGCTTTGGCGAGCACTACCTTCCGTTTACTGATCCGGATGGGCTGAACATCAGCCTTATTGTGCCTAAAAATGCCGATACACGCAAGCCATGGGAAACGGCGGAAGTAACGCAGGATACTGCTACAAAAGGCTTTCATAGCGTTACCCTGAGCCTTGATAAAATAGACGATACCGCAAGGGTACTTACTGATATTTTTGGCTACAGCCTGCAATCGCAGGAGGGTAACCGCTACCGTTTTGCTATAGATACCGTTGATAACGCTAATATTGTAGACCTGCTGGAACTACCCGGCGCATCAAGGGGCAAAAATGCAGCGGGCACTAACCACCATGTGGCCTTCAGGGTGCCGAATGAAGAAG
>JAZKDS010000216.1:0-4506 GCA_040387455.1 Bacteroidota bacterium | reverse complement strand
AAAAAAGCTGGAAGATTACTACAGCTGTATAGAAAACAATGAGCTGCCCAGATTCAGGGGGCATTTGCTTACAGATGAAGACCTTGTTATAAGGCAGCACATACTCAACCTTATGTGCAGTTTTGAAACCGAATGGGATGCCATTAACGGCCGCTTTGCCGATTTACACAGCGTTTTGCAAAGCCTGCAAGAAATGGAGTTTGACGGGCTGCTGGAGATTGGGCCGCATTCTATAAAAGTAACCGAGAAAGGTAAACCGTTTGTGCGAAACATTTGTATGGCTTTTGACTTGCGACTAAAGCAAAAAACACCCGACACACAGTTGTTTTCTATGGTAGTATAATAAAAAAGCCTCTTTAATCAAGAGGTTTTTTATTTGCAATGTGGTGTGCCGGTAACAAACAGGCTTATACCGCCCGGCGAAACATAGGGTATTGCCAGCCCCAACCCGCGTAATATAAACAGCAGGCCAATAAAAACTGCTGCATAAGGCACCACTTTTACCAGCGTGTTGCGCCAGGGTGCTTTTAAAAAGTTCCAGGTATATACAACAGCACTCATAAGCGGTATGGTGCCCAGCCCATAAAATAGCATATACACAGTACCTAAAGCTATATTTTGCATGGCCAGTGCGCCAAACAAGGCAGCATATACCAGCCCGCAGGGCAAAAAGCCATTAAGCAAACCCGTAATAAAAAGCGCTTTGTTGGTACGTTTTTTAAACTGGCTGCCCAATCCTGTTTTTAGCTTAGAGATAATGCGGTATACCGGTTTTGAAAAATTGTACTTTGAGAATATCCTTTCGGGGACGATGATAATGCTTATCATAACCACACCGGCTACTATAGATAAATGCTGCTGCATGCCAGCCACATAAAAGCTCCTGCCCAGTACCCCAAAAACCAGTCCCAATACACTATAGGCTGTAAGTCTGCCCACATGGTACAGCAGTATTTGTGCGGCTTTTTTTGCAGGGTTTTTATGGTCTACCGGCAGCATCATGGCAATAGGCCCACACATGCCTATGCAGTGCAAACTTGATAAAAGGCCTAATAATAGTGCGGAATAAAGCATACTACAGATGTTATATAGCAGATGATAGATAACAGATGGTAACACCGTAAAGTCTTACTTCTGTTATCTATTATCTAAAAAATCTCTTTTACAGGTTTAGCATCTCTTTGTTTATATAGCCCTTACCTTCATATTGCCAGTTTATGGTAATATCCCAGCGGCCGCCTGCCAGTTTACTTTTAGGTATGAGCATGTATGGAGTGGATAAATTGAGCGGTAGGTCAAAATCCAGTCCCCTGTCAGACGGCCTGTATAGGGATACTTTTCCTTTTATATTTTTTACATCAAACCCTTCCGGGAAAATGATCTTTATAGCTTCTTTGGTGGTTTCAACCGTAACTTTATGTTCTAATGCAGCGGCGTTTTGCTCTTTGCCCAGTTCGGCTTCCAGCCCGCGCTCCTGCTTGTAGTATTCTTCTACAACCAACTCGTTATCATACTTATGATCGCTTTGCACCCTGAACACAAAAAACAATATAAAGCTCATAAACAGTGCAAAAGCCACTACTATACCTGTACCCCAGTTAATTTTCATAATTATGTTTTTTAATTAAAATTACGGGGCGCTAAAAAGTTGGTAGTCTCAGTATCTACAAGCTTATCGCCCTCATATACCCCAAGGGTAATTTTTGTTTTATCACCCTTTAAAAAAGCAGGGTTAATTTCTATAAACAGTGTGCCCTGCGCCATACCCTCGCGGGTAATTGTAAAGCTCTGGCTTCCCACAATTTTTACCTGTCCGTTAATATCCTCAAGCTTAAAATGAATGTTATTAAAGCCTTTAGATGTTTTATTTATTACCTTATAGGTAAACACATTACTAATATTATCGCCTTTATGCTCAAACAGTTGCCCGGGCAGGCGCAGCACGGTAGCCTCTACCTCATTGCGCAAAAACAGCATGCCTGTAAATATGCCGGTTAGTATAAAAAGTACGGCCGTATAGCCCTTCATCCGGGGTGTAAAAACAAACCTGGCTTTTTTAGTAATCTCGTCTTCGCTGGCATAACGAATGAGCCCCAGCGGCAGCCCCACCTTATCCATAACGGTATTGCACTCATCTATACAGGCGGTGCAGTTAATGCACTCCAGCTGGGTACCATTACGTATATCTATACCCGTAGGGCAAACGGCTACACACAGCTTACAGTCTATACAATCTCCTTTGCCGATGGCGGCTCGATTTTCATTTTTAACCATTTTGCCACGCCCTGCATTACCTTCTCCCCTTTTATGGTCGTAGGCCACAATGATGGATTTATCATCCAGCAGCGCGCCCTGCAGGCGGCCATACGGGCAGGCAATAATGCACACCTGCTCCCTGAAATGGCTGTATATAAAAAAGAACACCCCGGTAAATATAAGCAGGGCTATAAGCGTACCCATGTTGTTTGCCGGGCCCTGCTCTACCATTTGCACCAGCTTATCGCTGCCGGTAACATAGGCCAGGAACACATTTGCAATAGCAAAAGATATTATAAAGAAGATGAACCATTTAAGGCTGCGTTTCTTTATTTTCTCAGTATCCCAGGGTTGTTTTGCAAGTTTTACCTGTGCATTCCGGTCGCCTTCAATCCAGTATTCTATTCGGCGGAACACCATTTCCATAAAAATAGTCTGCGGGCATATCCAGCCACAAAAAATGCGCCCAAACACCACCGTAAACAGCGCCACAAACACCACCCCTATTATCATGGTAATAACGATGAGGTGAAAATCCTGCGGCCAAAACGGAAACCCAAAAATGTTGAACCGGCGCTCTGTAACATTAAAGAGCATAAACTGGTTGTGGTTTATTTTTACAAACGGGGCTGCTACTAAAAAGAGCAGCAAAAACCAGCTTACAATTTTGCGGTACCTGTACCATTTGCCCGAGGGCTTTTTAGGGAAAATCCAGGCTCTTTTGCCGGTATCATCTATGGTTGCAATGCGGTCGCGAAACGTATCATCTTCATTATCAATCATGGCCTTTTATTATTTTGCAGCGGCAGGCTGTGCTTCGTCTTTCCATATTTCGCCATCGGGCGCTTTAGGGTCTTTAGGGTTACTGCTTTTTAAAGACAGTACATAACTGGCCACCTGCTGTATTTCAGATGGTTTAAGGGTACCTTTCCAGGCCACCATGCCTTTGCCATCGCGCCCGCCATTTGTAATGGTGTGGAACACATTTTTAATGCCTCCGCCCAGCAGCCAGTACTCATCGGTAAGGTTAGGGCCTATGGCGCCACCGGCATCGGGCCTGTGGCAGGCCACACAGTTTGACTGAAAAACTTCTTTACCCGCGGCAATATCGGCCGGCTCTGTAAGCAGTGTAACCGTGCCCTCATCAATAAGGTCTTTGGCTGTTTTTTTATATTCTTCAATGGCCAGCTTTGCATCGGCCATTTCGGTTTCAAACTCTGCCTTTTGGTCTTTGCCATCCAGTATGTGGAACTGTACCAGATAAATAACCGCAAACACAATACAGGCATAAAAAAGGTTTACCCACCACGGTGGCAACACATTATCAAGCTCTTTAATACCATCATAATCATGGTGCAGCAATATTTCGCCTTCTTCTTCCATAGGCCTGGTTTTTACAAAATAGCCCTTAAGCTTTTTAAACCAAACGGTATCGGTAATATCCTGTGCATCGGCCAGGGCTTTTACTTTTTTTTGTTCTTCGGTTAGCAATGCATCAGTAACCCTGTCTATAGCCAGTACCACGATTTCTATGGCTATCTGCAAAAAAATTACAAACAGCAAAAACACCGATACTATAGGAAACTTAAGGAAAGCAGGCTTATCTCCTGAGTCTATAAAAAACTCGGTTGCCATAAAAACAAGGGCAAATATTACAGGTACCCTTACATATACCGGAAAATATTTTTTCATAGCTATAGGTTGTCTTGGTTAGTTTCTTCTTCGGTAAACGGAATGTTGCTTAGCTCTGTAATCTTTTCTTTTTTGTAGGTATACGTCCAGGTATACAGCCCCACAAAAAACAAAAAGAAAATAAGCAGCGCTATTATGGGGTATACCTCTACCCCGTTAATGGTTTCAAGGTTATGTTTTACAAACTTCAGCATGGCTTTATTTTTTAGAGTCGGTAGTATTCTTAATCTTAATATCAGTACCCAGGCGCTGCAGGTAGGCAATAAGCGCTGTTATTTCGCGATCGCTAACCGATACAAAGGCTTCGCCTTTTGCAGCTGCTGTTTTTTTGCTTTGCTCATAGCTTTTTACAAAATCAGGATCGGCATACAGGCTCTTTTCAATCTTAGCAGCCTGTGCAGCCATATTTTGCCTGGCATTTGCAATATCCTGTTTGGTATACGGTACACCCAATTGCGCCATAACCTCCATTTTTTTCTGTGTATCATTATAATTTGCCTGCTTGTTATCAAACAGCCATTTGTATCCTGGCATAATGGAGCCTGCGGATATACTTTG
>JAZKDS010000215.1:4078-9334 GCA_040387455.1 Bacteroidota bacterium | reverse complement strand
ACACCGGTTTTGGTCGATTTTTTTGCAACCTGGTGTGGTCCGTGCCAAATGATGTCGCCTATTCTTAAAGAGGTTAAAGAGGTGCTGGGCGATAGTATTAAAATAATAAAGGTAGATGTAGATAAAAACCAGGCGCTTATGAGCCAGCCACAGTTTCTGGTAAAGGGAGTGCCTACGCTTATGTTGTTTAAAAATGGTAAGATGTTATGGCGGCAGAGTGGCGTGGTGCCTAAGGAAGAGCTTTTGAAGGCAATTAAGAGTGTTCAGTAATCACTGATCAGTATTCAGGAAGTTAGCAGTCACTGTCGCAGTTAGCAGGCTTGATTGAAGTTGCTGCAAACTGCGACTGACACTGAATACTATACAGAAGGTTCCTGCTGGCTAAGGCAATGGAAACTGCCAAGACCCCAAATCAGGTCAGTGCTGTCTATTCCTATAACCTCACGGCCTTTAAAGCAGTCGGTTAGTATGCTTAGTGCTTTATCATCATTTACGTTGTCGCGGAAAGTGGGTACAATGACGCTCTCGTTAGCAATATAAAAGTTAGCATAAGATGCCGGCAGCCTTTGGTTTTCCCAAGTTACGGCCTTAGGCATAGGCAGTTCTATAACATTAAGCTGTTTGCCATCGTGAAGGCGCATTTTGTGCAGCAGCTCCAGGTTTTCCTGTAGCAGGTGGTAGTTGTCGTCATTTTTATTATGCTCTACAACGGTTACCACAGTATCTTCGTTTACAAAACGGGTAATATCGTCAATATGGCCATCGGTATCATCGCCTACAATGCCGTCGCCCAGCCAAAGTATATGGTTAACACCATAATATTCGGTCAGGTATTCTTCAATCTGGCTTTGGTTAAGGTGCGGGTTACGGTTCTCGTTCAGCAAGCATGCCGTTGTAGTAAGCAGCGTACCTTTGCCATTAAACTCTACACTGCCGCCTTCCATAACAATACCGGGATTAAATACTTTAAGGCCAAGCGCTTCGCCTATGCGTGTAGGAATAACATCATCCAGGTCATACGGAGGGTATTTGTCTCCCCAGGCATTATAGCCCCAGTCTACAACAGCCTTTTCGCCGGTTTGCGGGTTTACCACAAAGGCAGGGCCGTGATCGCGACACCAGGCATCATTAGTAGGGTGCAGGTAAAAAGAAACCTCGCTAAGTTTTGCACCAGAAACTGTTGTGGCATAAGTATTCAATTCGCTTAAGGCGAATTGTTTCATGGCTTCGTCAGCCACGTTAATGCATACTTTTTGATGGCGGCTTACCTGTAATATAAATTCGCAATAGGGTTTATAAATACTATGCAGCTTGCCTGGCCATGAAGCCTCTTTATGTGGCCATGACAGCCAAAGGGCGCGTTGTGGCGCGAATTCTGCCGGGAAGTGGAAGCCTAAGCTTTTAGGTGTTTGTATATCTGGAAATGACATATTTAATGTATTAACCTATTATGGTTTGTTGAATTATGAGATTGCTTAGTCGCTGCTCCTAGTAATGACGGGCGGGAGTATTACATTAAGCATCTTCTAAACTATAACCCTAAAACTAATCGTTGTCTAAATACCTTTTTGTAATAGGCGCATAACTGTCTATCCTCCTGTCGCGAAGGAAGGGCCAGTGCGTGCGGTAATGGTCGGTAGCCTGGGTATCAACATCTACAACTGTGGTTTCTTCGTTATCATGAGAGCCTAAGTAAAGCAGCTTGCCTTGTGGGTTAGCTACAAAGCTGCCACCCCAGAATTTCATTTCGCCATTCTGTTCAAAGCCCACACGGTTTACGCTAACCACGTGTACGCCGTTTGCCACGGCATGGCTGCGCTGTATGGTTTGCCATGCATCATACTGCTCTTTGTTAGTGTCTTCATCCTGAGAAGTTGCCCACCCAATTGCGGTAGGGTAAAACATAATTTCTGCACCCATAAGTGCCGTTATACGGCTGGCTTCGGGATACCACTGGTCCCAGCAGATAAGCACGCCAATTTTGGCATATTTGGTCTGGAATACTTTATAACCCAGGTCGCCGGGTGTAAAATAGAATTTTTCGTAAAAAGCCGGGTCATCCGGAATGTGCATTTTGCGGTATTTGCCCAGATAGGTACCATCGGCATCAATAACGGCAGTGGTGTTATGGTACAGGCCTTCGGCACGTTTTTCAAATAACGATGCTATAATAACCACATTAAGCTCTTTAGCTATCGGGCTAAGCGCCTCTGTGCTTGGGCCGGGAATGGCTTCTGCCAGCTTAAAGTTTTCATAATCTTCTACATCGCAAAAATATAACGATGTAAACAGCTCCTGAAGGCATATAATATTTGCGCCCTGTGCAGCCGCATTCCTTATTTCGCGTATGGCTTTATCAATGTTGGGCTGCCTGTCTTTAACGCAGCTCATTTGTACCAGTCCTACTTTTACTTTACCCATGGCAAAAAGTTAAAAATTTGAGGGGCAAATTTATGCAAAAAATTTCGGATTTTTGGCATGCAAGGGTGTTAGGGTTTGGTTAAAGAAATATGGAATTGCATATAGGTTTTTGCTGGGCGAGCTTTAGTTACACATAAAATTATTTTTATTGTTTAAATTTTGTTATTGATACAGCTATTTAACTTAAAAACAAAGCGCTAACATTTGTTTATTAAGAAAAAAACTATATTTTTACTATGTTAAACATTTCTTAAAAATAGGGTTTTACCTATTGTATACATCCGGGCGATATGCCAATTTTGATGGAACCAATTTTTAATTTATAAAACCTTACGATTATGAAAAAAATTTTATTTGTTATTTGCATTACCATGACAATGGTGGGGTGTAAGGAATGTCCTGAGTGTGTAGAAAATACTTCAACTCAGCAAACGTCTAAAGCATGTATTGGCCTGAGTGATTATAGAAGTTTGAGCACTATTGAAGAAAAAGCACAATGGCTTAGAGACAATGGTAAAAATGTTTGTGAAGACACAATATATCAAAGTACTATAGATATCCATTCTATACCCACAACAGCAACAATTGTTAGGGCCACCGGCAATAGTTTAAATATGTCTTGGCAGAACATCAATACATTTATTAGTTCAACATTATATAATGGTTATGTTGCCTTTGACTTTGATAGTTCAAACAACATTACAAATATTAAATTGATTCCTGTTTATAATAAAAATATTACGTGTTATTCAGTCCCCTTATTAAAAAGTATTGCCAGGAAAAATTCTTTTACTAATGTAAGTATGATTGAATTTTATAACGCAACGGTAAATTCAAAGCCAACTGTAATTATAAAAGCAGGAACCACTTCTCTATACGATTTCTCTGATGAACCGAGATTTGATAAGGATAAATCTCCAATATAAATAGATGATTGATTTTTTGATTCATTTTTTTAGCAAGCCTATAAAAATAATTGCTTTAGTTACTTTTTTTTATGCGCTTACAAATATTACTAATAGAAATAAGAATATGTTATTTCTATTAGTAATATTATTTGTTTGTATTTTAACTGAAATAGTTAATTCAATCTTAATATCAAATGGAGTTTTAAATACAGGTTTGAGTACAACAATTGGTATACTTGTGCACAACTTTCTGTGGTTGTATTTATTAAGTGGTTTTGTTGTGTTTAAAAAATTGTTTTATTTTTTATTTGTGTTGCTATTAGGTTTTGTGACAATTAATTTATTTTTTATTGAAACATCAAGTCATTTTAATTATTATTCTTTTGTAGCAAGTGCATTTATTTATATAACAATCTTTATTTATGAAAGTTTTTTCCAATTAAAGAGAGAAAATTTTAAATTTTTTACTTCTAATAATTATCTGTTATTATGTTCACCTTTATTTTTTTTCTTTTGTTTAAGCTTTTTATTTGGTTTTAAAAGTCGATCAGTAACATCACATGTTTTGTTTGACAAAATAAAACTATATGATTTTGTAATCTATTTTGTAAACTTCATCTATTACACCCTTATAAATATCTACATCTACCGCGAAAAAAAATTGAAGCATGCTTGATAACATCGCATTCGGAATTATTATAGGTTTACTCTTCTTAAGCCTCATTGTGCTTTTTTGCGCCCTCATCATAAAGCTCTACATCCACAAAATAAAATCCTACACAAAGGTAATTTACGAGAAAGACCTCAATTACCAGAAGTCGCTTAATACGGCTATAATAGAAACCCAGGAGCAGGTGCTCAACAACATAAGCGCCGATTTGCATGATGATGCGGGCCAGCAGCTTACCTACATCAATTTTATGGTAGAAAACCTTAAACTTGATGCGCCTGAGCTTACCGAAGCCCTGGAGCCTGTAAGCAATTCTGTGCGCCTGCTGTCTAACTCTATACGCAGTATAAGCCACTCGCTAAACAACCAGCTGTTAATGCAGCAGGACCTGGTTAAGGCCATTGAGGCAGAGGTATTCCGCATGCAAAAAAACAGCCGGATAAAAATACTGTTCAGCCATTCGGGCGAAAGCCCAAAAAATTTTGATACCAACGAGAAGATAGTTATTTACCGCATTTTTCAGGAGGTGATAAATAACATCTTTAAACATGCCGAGGCATCGGTTATTGATATACAAATTATTACAGGGCCCAGGTTTGAACTGGCAATGTTTGATAACGGTAAAGGTTTTGACTACAAGGCTGCAAAAGAGCAGCAAAGTCTGGGGCTAAAAAATATAGTAAGCCGTGCAGAAATTATTAACTTTGATGTTAAGATAAACACGGGCATAGGCCGTGGCACCACCGTAATACTTAAAGAAAAGGCACCCTTGAATGGATAAAATTACCATAGGCATTGTAGACGACCATAAAATTGTAAGGCAAGGCTTAAAAGAACTCCTGCGAAAAATTGGCCCTTATAGTGTTACGTGCGAATTTGAAACCGGTAATGATTTGCTGGCCGCACTTCCGCTGGCCGATGCGCCTCAGGTGTTTATTATAGATTATTCTATGCCGGGGCTAAATGGGGTAGAGGTAATCAGGGAACTTGAAGCTTCCGGAGCCGACTATAAAACCTTGCTGCTTACCCAGCATTTTGACGAAAAGATTATTGATGCCGCCTACCATTATGGGGCCCGCGGTTTTTTGCATAAAAACTGCACCGCGCAAGATTTAAAATTTGCCCTTGATAATATTATAGCAACAGGCTATAATAATGTGGTAGATATTTTAAAGCGGGTGCGAAAATATGACCCTATGGCCGGGCAGGTGCAAAAAGAAACCAAAGGCCGCCTGGCGTTATACAATAAATGGCTGC
>JAZKDS010000215.1:1157-4068 GCA_040387455.1 Bacteroidota bacterium | reverse complement strand
CGGTTAAGTCTATAGAGGCATACCGCACGGCGTTGTTTGAAAAGTACAATATAAAGAGTAAAGTAGGGCTGGTGCTGTTTAGCTATAAACACAAACTTACCGAGCCGTTTTTATAGCATTTTATAAAGCGTATACCCCGACGTGAGTATAATAAGCCCACCCACCATAAAAAACAAGATACGTTTGTTTATGCGCGATGCTATGTAAGCACCTAACGGTGCTGCAAGTGCCCCACCCGTTATAAGCCCCAGTATTATTTGCCAGTGGTTAACCCCAAGTATAAACACAAATACCACAGTAGCAAAATAGGTTACAAAAAACTCTGCGGTGTTTACCGTGCCTATGGCGTGGCGTGGGTCTTTGCCCTGGCTTATAAGGTTGCTGGTAACAATAGGTCCCCAGCCTCCACCGCCTATAGTGTCAAGAAAACCGCCTACAAGTGCCAGCAGCGGTGCTTTTTTAACCGATGTATTTTTTTTAGGCTTGTTGGCAATGCCTTTATAAATAATATAGCTGCCCAATAGTATAAGGTAGCCCGAAACATAGGGCTTAACCATATCTCCATCAAGATAATCGCTTATAAGGTAAGCGCCCAGCACGGCACCCAGTGTACCGGTAATTACTATTTTAAAAAACAGGCCTTTATCAATATTATTAAACTTTATGTGCGAGAGGCCCGATATGCCTGTAGTAAAAATTTCGCTGGTATGCACACTGGCCGAGGCAAGGCTTGCCGGTATACCAAAGTTCATGAGCAGGGTGGTGCAGCTTACGCCA
This sequence comes from Bacteroidota bacterium, assembly GCA_040387455.1. Taxonomy (GTDB): domain Bacteria; phylum Bacteroidota; class Bacteroidia; order Flavobacteriales; family Flavobacteriaceae; genus Flavobacterium. The sequence continues at coordinate 3,291 of JAZKDS010000215.1, read as the reverse complement.
TAGGCCATGCCCAGTGCGCCATCTATTATTTGTGCAAGGAAGCCCACACCCATAAAAAAGAAGAAGGTACTATCAAAATGCACGGTTCCGTTAAGTGCTTCGCCTATCAGTAAATAAGCAAAGTAGCAAATAATAACCAGCTTAAGCAGCAGCATGGTTATGGCTATCTGCCTAAAGGTAATTTGGTTTGTAGCACGTTCAAGCTGCAGTATAATACGGGTCATTCGCTATAAAATCTTATTAGTATACTATTTCTATAGAGTAATAGTGTTTGCAAATATAGCAAACCAATTTAAAACGCGGCTACCTATAACGATATAATGTTTTTTTAATAAAAAATTAGTGTCTGTAAGCTATGTATTACAGTTTTTGTAGCTAACTTTATTGAAGTATAAAAACAACATACTTAACGTACTTATGGAAAACAACACTCTTCAGGCTGCCGACCTGAAAAACATTTTTAACGGGGCAATACCCGAAGAATATAATATACCCGAAATACACCAACGCGAATACCTGCTTAATGGCGAACTTGTGCCGTGGAATGGCGAGGTAATGGAAATTTACTCACCCGTGTGCATACCGGGCCCGGACGGGCTTAAGCGCAAATTAGTGGGCACCATACCCCACACATCTCCCGTAGAGTCTATGGAGGCGCTTGATGCCGCTGTGGCTGCTTATAATAACGGCCTGGGCGAATGGCCTACCATGAAGGTGGAAGACCGTATTAAATGCATGCAAAAATTTGTGGGGCTTATGATACATGAGCGCGATATAGTAATAAAGCTGCTGATGTGGGAAATAGGCAAATCATTACCCGATGCCACTAAAGAGTTTGACCGCACGGTAGAGTACATCAACTTTACTATAGATGCGTATAAAGAGCTTGACAGGGAGTCATCGCGCTTTCAGGAAGCAGAAGGTACCATTGCACAGATTAGGCGTGCACCGCTGGGTGTAGTGCTTAGCATGGGGCCGTTTAACTATCCGCTTAACGAGATATTTACCACGCTTATACCTGCACTTATTATGGGTAACACCATATTATTCAAACTGCCTAAGCACGGTGTATTGGCGCATTATCCGCTGCTTAAAGCGTTTAAAGAAGCCTTCCCTAAAGGAACAGTAAACACGCTGTATGGCAAGGGATCTGAAATTATTACGCCAATAATGGAGAGTGGTAAGGTTAACGTACTGGCCTTTATTGGCTCGAGCAAAGTGGCGAACGGCCTTAAAAAACAACATCCTAAAGTAAACAGGCTGCGTGCCATATTGAGCCTTGATGCCAAGAACGCCGCAATTGTAACTAACAATGCCGACCTTGATGTGGCGGTAAGCGAGTGTATACTTGGGTCGCTATCTTTTAACGGGCAGCGCTGCACGGCCTTAAAGCTGATATTTGTACAAAAAGGCGTAGCTGACGCATTTGTGAAAAAGCTGAGCGAAAAGGTATCTGCGCTTAAAGCAGGCCTTCCGTGGGATAAGGATGTAAAAATTACGCCGCTTCCGGAAGCTGATAAACCCGAGTACCTTAAAGGTATTATTGAAGATGCGGTGAACAAAGGCGCCAAGGTAATAAATGAAAACGGTGGCTTTACCGAGGCTTCTTTTGTGTTCCCGGCGGTGGTATACCCTGTTAATGAGCACATGAGGCTGTATGAAGAAGAGCAGTTTGGCCCGGTGATTCCGGTAGTGCCGTTTGATAGCATAGACGAGCCTTTAAAATACCAGATTGAAGCCAACCACGGTATGCAGGTAAGTATTTTTAGTAATGATGCTAAAGAGGTTGCCAGCCTTATAGACCCTTTTGTAAACCTGGTAAGCCGTGTAAACATCAATACGCAGGCACAACGTGGCCCGGACGTTTTTCCTTTTACAGGAAGAAAAGACAGTGCCGAAGGTACGCTATCGGTATCTGATGCGCTTAGGTCGTTCTCAATACGTTCGCTTGTAGCGGCCAAGGTTAATGACACCACAAAAGAGCTGTTTAACACCATAGTAAAAGACCATGACAGTAACTTTTTAAGTACCGACTATATTTTTTAAATCAACACTTCCTATAATCTAAAAAGAGCCCATCGCGTAGCGGTGGGCTCTTTTTTTTAACTAAAAACTAACTCAAATATTATTAATC
>JAZKDS010000215.1:0-1147 GCA_040387455.1 Bacteroidota bacterium | reverse complement strand
AGGCGTCAAGCAATTTGATGCCAAATACAAATCCGTCTCCGGCAAAGCCGCTGCCCTGGTAGGCACGCACATAGTCTACCCTAAAGATGCGGAAAGCACCTACGCCTATGTTATCAAAACCTACCGTAAACTCGCGGTATGGTTTAATATCGGGTGTAGATATCTGGTGGAAGCCCGTTACAAGGTTCCATTGCAGTGCGCTTAATATAGGCACTTTGTTCATGATGTAACCTTTAAAGTTATGCTCTGCATGAATTTCAAAATAAGCGTTGTTTGTGCTTTGGCTGTAATACGGCAATATGTTAAAAACATTATTGTATACACCGCCATCATTAACGTGCGTCTGGTTGCCGTTAAAGTGCTTATAATCCATAAAGGCTATGCCTTCGGCGTTAAAAAACTTACCCCCTTTTATGTTAATGGCAAAATTACCCTTGTTGCTAAATGTTTCGTTCCAAGAGGCTGCACCGCTTAGTAGGCTGTATTCATATTCTTTAAAGCTTCCTGCAAAAGCCTGCGTGTAATTAAACGACAGACGCGGATAGTTAGTGCGCTCTACATAATACTTGCCACCGTTAGGGAAGGTAATGTACTTGCCCCTTTCGCCAAAGACAATACTACCGCCTATACTTGCTTTGTATAAGGTATGCTTTTGGAATGGTGCCGATGTAAAGTTTTCGGGCTGCAACGGGTCGTTTGATGTATAATTATGGTCGTCATGGCTTATCATTACCCAGTCGGCATTGTTAAAGAGTGCCCTGCGGCGCATGTATTCTACACCATAGGTAAGCGACAGGAATTTAAACGGGCTTTTGCTGTATGATATGCCTGCAAAGGTTTTATCGTACAGTTTCATGTAATTGTCTTCAAAAAACAAGGTACTCACACTGTTGATGAATGGCGAAATAGGGTTCGCCGGGTTGTATTGCTCTATGCTGTTACCGCCCCTGAAAAAGAATGTACCCGCCTTGCCAAAGGTATGCGCCATCGTTCCCTGTACCCGTAATCGCTTTTCGGCGAGGCCATAATTAAAGGTAGCTGATGCCGAAGTATACTTGGGGTGCAATGAGTCGATGTTGTTGCTGTGGCTAAAGCTCAGTTTGGTTTCGGCATTCCAGCCCTGCACCGTGTTGTACATAGGCAGTTG
>JAZKDS010000214.1:0-9563 GCA_040387455.1 Bacteroidota bacterium | reverse complement strand
ATGAAGAGCGCAAGCATTTAGGCCGCCTTGTGCTGCCACAGGTGCTTGAGGCTATAGGAGACGATACGGATAACTCGGTGTTCTCTTACATTCCCAACACGGCCGAAACGTCGTTTTATGGTATGGTAGAAGCGGCTCAGGACTTTTTGAACGACCGTAAGAACAACGAAATACTGCGCAGGCGTACCGAGCTTACCGAAGAAACCCTTAAGGAGTTGCTTTCGGTTAAAATTCGTACCGAGAAGATTGCTATTAAAGATGCCAAGCTGCGCACCTTTATTACCGAAGACAGCAGCCGCGACGATCTTGTGGCCCACGTATATGATGTTACTTATGGTGTTATTAAGCCTACCGATAACCTTGTTATTATAGACGACTCTATTGTGCGTGGCACCACGCTTAAAAAGAGTATCATTAAAATGATGGACAGGCTTAGCCCAAAACGCATTGTTGTAGTGAGTTCTGCGCCACAAATTAGGTACCCGGATTGTTATGGTATAGATATGGCTAAGCTGGAGGGCCTGGTGGCCTTTAAAGCGGCTCACGAGCTTCTTAAAGAACGCGGCCTGGAGCATATAGTGCACGAGGTGTACAAAAAGAGCAAAGCGCAGGAAAGCCTTCCGGATGCCGAAGTGGTAAACTATGTTACCGAGATATACGCTCCGTTTACAGATCAGGAGGTGAGCGATAAGATTGCCGAAATGCTTACCGGCAGCGATGTAAATGCTGAAGTGAAGATTATATTCCAGACGGTAGATAACCTGCATATTGCCTGCCCTAAAAACCTGGGCGACTGGTACTTTACCGGAGACTACCCTACGCCGGGCGGTAACCGCGTGGTTAACAAAGCCTTCCTTAACTTTTATGAGGGTAACGATGCCAGGGCATATTAATTAGATTTCGAATTTTAGATATAAAAAAGGGAAGGCCGGAGGGCTTTCCCTTTTTTTTGTTTAGAGAAAATGGCTTCTCCTTTCCACATAAAATTATTTTCATAAATCTATGGTAATTTATTTATATACCTTACCCTCACATTTCCAATCAAATCTAAAGACCGTATCTTTTTTATGAATATTAAATATGAGTTCTCCTTTTCGCTTAATAATTGTATCACCTTTTTGTATGTATTTGTAATAGCTACAAAACCACCTGTTTTCTTGTTTATAAATAGTATCTGCATTTGTTTCTAAACTAATGCCACTAACATCAAAATTATAAGCAGAATTGCTGTCATTTAGTTTTTCAACCACTAATTTACATTTATAATCTCTGTAAATTTCAGCTACTGCTACACAATTTGTTTGACACGAGCTAAAAATTAATAATGATAATATAAATATCTTTTTCATATAATTAAAATTTATTAGATGCCCATCCTTTAGATGTAAAAAGCTGCTTTTAAGTTATTCTTTGAAAATTGTATTTGGGATGTTTATTTTTTGCAAATTGTATATCCATTATTATCTTCATCATCATCATCTATTGAATATTTATGAAATGGCTTTAGCTGTGCTACTGCATCTACACTTAGGAATAGGACAATAATCAATATAATGTTTTTCATAAGTTATATTTTTTAAATTATTACTGCAGGCTGCGGTGTATATTTCCGTTAACCACCAGCAAGATAGCTTTTTCAGATGAAATAGACGGGTAAATTTTTTAATGCAAAAATGCTTTTAGCATTAAAAACAAAAGCCTTTTAGGTTATATGCTGATTATAGGGCACTCTTTTTAGCTACTTTTTTGGCTTTTCCTGATTGTCCTCACAAATTAGCCCGATACCTGATTGGGAAGGACTGTGTGTAACAAACAAGTGTGGCCTTATACAACCTTTACGATATTTTTGAGGTGCCGTCCGTGTGCCGCGGGATGATGAACGACGGCAAAGCTGCCATAAACGTAAAAGCCACTACTTGGGAAAAGCGATGTGCGCAATCGTGGGAACTTTGGTTTCGTTTGGAGGGGCGGCAGAAACAACGCAGCGTGAGGTAGTCCGTATCTTCACTCTGGGCTTTGGTAATCGTTAAACAAAGCCTTTCTTAACTTTTATGAGGGTAATACCAAGGCTGACTGTTAAATTTTAGCGATTTACTTACAAAATAGATTATATAGTTGAATAATAGACAGTGTAGGTGTGCTTTTAGTCGGGTTTTATGGCATTTCGACTAAAAAGGTTGCGTAGCAGTGTCCAAAGATATAGTTTTACACAAAAAAGCATTAGTAAATTAAATTTTACGGTATTTTTGGGGGCAAGAAAGGGAAAACCATACGGTTTTCCCTTTCTTATTTTAGGTGGTTCTTAACGGGAATAGCCTGTTAGGTAACTCAATCAAATGTAATAATGGAAGAAGTTATTTCTTTATGATTTCTAAGTAATTTTGATGTTTCATCCTTTATAATTTTCAGGGTTTAAATAGAAATCAGAAAGATATGGCTATTATAGTCGATTCTGAACTCCGAAAGTGAAATGTTACGCTGTTTTTAGGGGCTAAAAACAAAAAAGCCCCTGCATTGCTGCAAAGGCTTTTGTAAAACCAGTGGTCCCACCTGGGCTCGAACCAGGGACCACCTGATTATGAGTCAGGTGCTCTAACCAACTGAGCTATAGGACCGGTTTTGAGGTTGCAATATTACTACTATTTTCTATTCAAAGCAAATAAAAAATGATATTATTTTGAAGCAGTTTTTATTGTGCTGGCTAACAGGGAGAAATGCTTTTTTATATACTCCTGAGAATCGTCTGTCATCTTATAAACCAGCTTTTTTTCGGTTGTTATCAGTTCAATTCTTTTTATTTCTGACTTTTGAAGCCTTTCAAAATTTGCCTGCATATCTGCCGAATTGCCGCTTTTAGCCATTAAGGCGAATACGCCTTTAAAGGCTTCTTTACCGCAATCTGTCTCACTAATCTGGAAACAGCTTATCTGGCTGCCATCAGCAAGGGTTAGTATGGCGTTTACGGCGTCTTCTTTGAGGCAGCCTATGCGGTTGTCATTGTGTACTATGTTCAGGTCTATAAAGTAAGAGTTGAGTTTGGTTTTTTTATCTTCCTGATAGCCTGCAGCAAATAGTACTATGCCTGAACGGGCTACACTATCATCTACACTTGGGTCTTTGCCTTTTTTGTTGCTTGTTAGTATAAAACGATTGCCTGTTTCCTGGTCGGTTATGTTAAGAGCAATACTTTGTGCCCATGTTGCCTGGCTAATAAGTAGGCAGCCCAAAAAAAGTTTGAGGATTTTTTTCATTGTGTAAGTGATTTGTACAAATATATTCAATTTTTCATTTGTGAAAAATATAAAAATAAAGCCCCGAAGATTTTAACTTTTCGGGGCTTTAAAAATGATAATATACTTATAACTAATTCTTTATAAATTTAAAGTTTTGAGTTTTTCCTTTAGCTGTAACGGTTAGTAAATAAAATCCTTTAGCAAAACCTGATGTTTGTATTGCGGGGCTTTCATTGCCATCAACTTTTAATGTTGAAGACCATACTTCCTTCCCCGATAAATCGTGAATAACGAAATTAGCTTCGCCGGCCATAGCATTAGCAAAATGTATAGTTACACGGTCATTTGCAGGGTTAGGATAAGCATAGCTTATCTTGCTTGGAGTAATGTTGCTTCCTGTGTCTAAAATACCGCCGTAGATCGCATATAGGGCCGCATCGCTTCCTGGTAGTGTAACCGGGAACACATCGCTAAAACTGTCTGTTACGTTGCCATAAAGCTCATGTGAGTTATGCGAACCTGCGCCAAGGCCTATCCTGTCTACGGGGATATTTAATGTGCTCGATCCTGCCAGATAATTAAATACAGCTACATAAACCGTATCGTTTTCGCGGGCATAAAATATTTTTCCTGCTGCATTACCTGTATTACCATCTGCAGGCCTCCATTTCATTTCTTTACGGGCAACATCCATTACAAGTTCATTTTGCAAAAGATTTTCGGCTTTTGCCTGCCATGGGCCGGTGGTAGAAAAATCGTCGCCACTCATAATAAAGCCGGTAACTACACCGCTAAGCATCCTTGCCCTGTTCTGGCCTTCTGAAACTGTGCCAAAAACAACGTTATCTGCGTCCAGGTAATCATACATTTGGTTTTGCCACCAGCCATAGTTGGTGCTGTTTAGTGTATAATCTGTATCGCCTATGCCGCTGTAAGCATCGCAGGCAATGCGGCGTGTGTGTACAAAAGGGCCTGTGGCCATATTGGGCGAAATAGCAGCGTTAACAAGCATATCATCTCCTATGGCATCAATAAGGTATTCCATGCCTTCTTTATATGCTTCCATGCCGGTATGTACCTGGTAGTTATAGTATGAATCGGCCTCTACACTTGCATGGCACAAAAAGTCTATTTTAACCATGTCAAACCCTGCGGTATGAAAACGGTTTACAAAATAATCAATACGCAGCTTGGTAGCAGGGTGGGTAGGGTCCATACAAAAAGCTCCTGCAATGGTTTGCTGGCCGCCGTTTACTTTTGTCCAGCATTGCTGGTACTGGTAAGAACTGCCTTCTACAGGGCGGTTCCACATGCCCCAGTCTACAAAAGGAGCCCAGTATATACCTTCTTTCATGCCATGATTGTGGCAGTATGTAACAAATTCAGCAAGCTGGGCATCGGTCATGTTATCCCAGTATGAATCAAGGTCTACAAATAAAGTACCGTCTTCGCTACGGAAAGCAGGGCAATCGTCGGCAAAAAAGTCAACTACAGCCTTAGCTTTTGGCAGGTTAATAGCGGTTTGTATGGCACCCCAGCTGTTCCATACCATGGGTTTAGGATCTGTCCAGTCAAAAATATATTTAGGGTTTAGTTGTGCATTGGCACTACCATATTCTTCAAATGCTTCGCGCCAGTCGTCATTAGCATTAATCATTATTTTTGGCGATTCGCACAGGCTCTGGCCTACACTTACCCAACCGTGGCCTCGCAGGTCGCGTGTAACGTCAGATTTTGTCCATCCTGCAACAACCTGTACATAGGCTGTTTGAGATCCACCGCCCGATACTGTAACACCGGTTTTCCAGTGGTCGTGGTTTAAAGAGCCTATGGCAATACCTTTTCGGCTATCGTTGTTGTAAATGTTAGTTACCTCGCTGGCAGTAAAATTGGCTGCATTTAGCGGGTAAGCGTTATACCTAATCCAGGCATCATTGTCAAAAGGCACAAAAACGGCCCTTGTATCGCCACTGCCCAGTTGTGGGTTAACCTGGTAGCTTGTAAGCGGTATCATTTTATAACAGTTGGCACCTGCGCCTGTAAGAGCTACCTGCACAGCGAGGTAATCTTTATCATCATAAGTGTAAAATACCTGTTTCATATCGTTAGTATAGCCTCCTGTAAGTGTTACGGTATGCTTTGTGCCGCTGCCTATGTTATCGGTAAAGGCTTCGCTGGCATAGGATGCAGAGGTATAACCTGTGCTTACATTGCTCTGATTGCCATAAGCGCTTGCTGTGGCAGCAACTACAACTTTTGAGCCGTTAAAAAAAACATCATATGTTTTATGATCCAGGTCATAAACTACCTGGTTATTGCTCCCAAAGTTAATGGTTTGTGTTTGTGGAGTGCCTACTGGTGTAAGTACAAATTTATCAAGATTAGGTGCCCAGGTTATTGTATTGTCCCAAAGCATTGCTGTATTGCCTGCGTTAAGGTAAACCTGAAGATTTTGGCTTGCTGCCGTGCTCCATCCGCCACTTGATTCGCACGGAATTGCAATTCCGGCTGCGCTGCCTGCTGTAAGGCGAATGGTACGGGCATCTCCGGTACAATAAAATAATTGCAGGTTATACCAGCCTGCGGTGGCTATATTTACATTTACGGTAACACCACCACCGCTGCCCAGGTTGCCCACAATACTGCCAGAGCATGCATCGCAGCTTTGTATGCCTGCGCCACCTGAAAAGGTGCCGCTTTCAAATTCATACGTTTGGGCATAGCTGCCCACAGAAAAAGCCATAAGTGCTGTTAACCACAGCTTTTTATGTGCTTTTTTAATTAAAGTAATATTTTTTGCATGCATGATAGAGGGGTTATAGTGTTATAAAATATAGTCTGTTCTATACTATACTATAATGCAATACTACAAAAAATATTGATACCAAAAAAATTAGGATGTTATTTTAACTTGTTTGTAAAATTATGTATAAAAAATAAACCACATCGCAACTAAACCGATTGCGATTTTGGTTTATTTTGATTATTGTTAATGCATTAAAGTTACCTTTTCGGTGCTTTTTTGTAATGGTGTGTAGCGGATAAATACAACAGCACCCAATGCGCCCAGTAGTGCCATGGCTACACCCACCAAGTTGGGTGAGGCATAGCTATAACCTGCCACTAAGGGAAGTCCGCCTAAGAACGCGCCCAAGGCATTGCCGATATTAAAACTTGCCTGTATGGCGGCTGATGCTATCATTTCAGATCCTTTGGCGGCTTGTATCATTAGCATTTGTACCGGAGATGCCAGTGCAAAGGCGGCACAACCCGTAGCAAATACTAAAAATAGCGACATGTATTTATCTGCCGATAAAAAGTATACCGCTGTTAGTATGGCACTCATGAGTAGCAGCATGGCTAAAACAGCATAGGCCGGCGAAAATTTATCGGCCAGATTGGCACCTATTAAATTACCCACTACCATGCCTATGCCGGCAAGCATAAGTATATAAGGCACATTATCTTCGGTAAAGCCCGATACATCGGTCAATAAAGGGGCAATGTAGCTTATCCAGCAAAACAGGCCACCGGTACCTACTGCGGTTATAAAAATTATAAGCCATGCCTGTGGCTTTGCAAAAAAGCCCAATTGTTTTTTCATTCCGGCAGTATTGCCTTTTTCAACGGCGGGCATCCAGATGAGCATAGCAAAAACGGTTAACAGGCCTATAGCGGCAATAATTACAAAGGTATAGCGCCATGTTAGGTGATGTCCTACATAAGTGCCCAGCGGCACGCCTACCACATTTGCTATGGTAAGGCCGCTAAACATTACGGCAACAGAGCGTGCTTCTTTGCCCTTATCGGCAAGGCGGGTGGCTACAACAGCACCTACGCCAAAAAATGCACCATGCGGCAGGCCGGATAATAACCTTGTAAACATCAATAAATTAAAATCGGGGGCTATGATAGAAAGCGAATTAAAAACCAGCAGCATTATGGCCAGTATTACCAGCATTTTTTTAGGCGGATAATTGCGCCCGGCAATTACCAACAACGGTGCGCCTATTACTACGCCTAATGCATAGGCCGATATAAGATAGCCTGCTTTTGGTATGCTCACATCCAGGTCGGCAGCAATATCGGGCAATAGTCCCATCATTACAAATTCGGTAATACCTATTGTAAGGCCACCAAGTGCCAATGGTAATAAACTTAATTTCATGTCTTCTTCTTTTGGAAGCACAAAATTACTATCGGTTTATTATATAAAATTGTAAATTTGCGATACATAGTTGCAAATATTGTATATGAAAAAGCTCAACCAGTTTGAAAGCCTGCTTTTAGATGAATTTGAAGATGAAGTATACCATCTTCCGGTGCATAGCCATACCTATTATGAGCTGATTTATATTGTAAAGGGGCACGGCATACACCAGCTTAACCAAAACCTGATGCCTTATAAGGCAGGCGACCTTTTTGCCATTTCGCCAGATGATCATCATTACTTTGACATACATCAGAGTACACGCTTTATATTTATCAAGTTTACAGATAGTTACTTCAGTACCAAGAAAAATTTGTTTACTGACGATTTGCTCATAAATACGCCGCAGCAGTTTATGCGCGAAAAGTTGCTTAAAGAAAATGTTTTGCAGCTTGATGAACCCTGCAGTACCATATTAAAAAATACGGTTAATAACATTACGGTTTATAATTGCAGGAAAGACATTGCGGCATCGCCCATAGTGTTTTACCAGGTGCTTTCTATTTTTGGGCTTATTAAAGAGGCTTTAGGTAAAATGCACAAGCAGGAGGAAGGGCCGCAGTTTAGTAACAATCAGGTTATAGCTTACATTCATCAAAATATATATGCACCACATACGGTTCAGGTAAAGGCTATAGCATCGCATTTTAATATTGCGCCGTCTTACTTTAGTGCATGGTTTAAACGTAACTTTACCATGTCTTACCGTGATTACATCAATAATTTGCGCACCAAGCTTATAGAAAAACGTATTACCGGCGGCAACATGCCCATTAAGCAAATAGCACATGAGTTTGGCTTTACCGATGAAAGCCACCTTTCTAATTACTTTAAAAAAAGGAAGAATGTTAAGCCAAGTGCTTATGGCAAAAAAACGGTATAGGTTAACCTAACTTAATCTCGGCTACCGGAGAAAAATGTTTATCGCTGCCTGTGGGCCTGCGCAGTATGGTAACTGCCTCGCATACAAACTCATTGTGATACTCAAAAAAGGTAAAGTCTTCAATGCCTTCAAAATCTTTTGCATCAATATTTCGTGCAATGGTTATGTGAGGATTAATCGATTTTTGGGGAGGGAGTTTTTTCCCCGGCCTGTCCAGTATGCTTATTTGCCTGTTTATTTGTTTCGGTGGCCGCTTAGGGGGGCACAATAGATTGTAAATAAAGTCAATAGGGGCGGGGTCTTCTATTTTAAGGTAGAGGGTACGTTTGTCGCCACTTTTATAATAGTCGTGGCCTGATATTTTTACAGTGAATTTTTTTTGACCTGCCAGTGCTTTTTTTGCTGCTGCTTTTACCACGGCTGCATCCATCCCCATCTGCTTGTATAACGATATGTGCGCTATAGAGTTAAGGTTAGCCGTGTCGAGACCTATCATCTCATGAAGCTGTTGCTTCATGGTGTCTACATCAGCTTTTATTTCATCGCTGGGCGAAAGCAATACAAAATATTCGTATACCGCTTCCGGAAAAAGGCTGATCTGATTAGGGTTCTTTTTGGGCATTTCAGGTTATTGTGATGCAAAAATACTAAGTTCTTTGTAATTTAGTAACACTAAACTACAAGCTTTGATTACAGAAACCAAACAAAAAACAATACCCGCCAAAATACTTTCGCGTAAAGATGAAATTACGGCCGGTTTTTTAAAGATTGCCGACACCCATATTGCTGACTTAATGGAGGGCAGAGCGCTGAAACGTTACCATGCTAAAGATTTTGGCGCATTACTGTTTATACACCCAAGGCATTTAACCAATACGATACACTTAACGCTTAACACATCGCCGTGCGATATTATGGAGGAGCGCATATTAGCCGAAGCTAAAAAACTTTTAGCTAACACTACACTTTCTATTGCCGATATAGGTATGCGTTTTGCTTATAACGATCCTACAAATTTTACAAAGTTCTTTAAAAGTATGACCGGTATTACACCTTTGCAATACCGCAAACAACTTTAGAATAATTATTTAGAGCATCGCACCAATATATTTTTTGAGGCTATTTTCTATTTTATATAAACAAAAGGCTGCCCAATGGGCTGCCTTTTTACTATTCTCTATTATCTTGCCTCAGTATCTTGTGACTTACTGCCTATTGAACACTGATTACTGCTAAC
>JAZKDS010000213.1:1154-15296 GCA_040387455.1 Bacteroidota bacterium | reverse complement strand
TAACAAACCCTGACGGCACTTTTACCAGCAGGGCTCAAAAATTTGTAAACAACACACCCTACTCAAGATTAGGTGACCCCCAGGAACTGGCTGGCACCTTAGTTTTTTTACTAAGCGATGCATCTGGTTTTGTAAACGGCGAAACCGTTTTTGTAGATGGTGGATTTAATGCCTGGTGCGGCGTATAATTTAGGTATGAAAAAAGCAAATAAACTGGAGCAAACCTGGAGATGGTATGGCCCTGACGATAGTGTTAGCCTACAAGATGTTAAACAGGCCGGGGCTACGGGTGTAGTATCGGCGTTACATCACGTGGCGCATGGCGCATTGTGGACGGTAGAAGAAATTACCAAACGCAAAAACGAAATTGAAGCTGCGGGCCTAACGTGGTCTGTAGTAGAAAGCGTACCCGTGCACGAAGCCATTAAAACACGCAGTAAGGATGCCGAAAAGTATCTTGAAATTTACAGGCAGTCTTTAAAAAACCTTGCCGCATGTGGCCTTAAAACCGTTTGCTACAACTTTATGCCGGTGCTGGACTGGACCCGCACAAAACTTGACCTGGAAATGAAAGACGGCTCTAAGGCATTGTATTTTAACTGGACAGACCTTGCCTACTTTGACATTTATATCTTAAAAAGAGAAAATGCCCAAAACGACTACCCCCAGGCTATTGTAACGGGGGCTGCCGAGAGAAGCACTACCATATCGGCAGATGAAAAAGCACTTTTAACCGAAGTCATTTTGATGGGCGTTCCGGGTGAGGATAGTGTTACCCTTGATAGCCTGCAGCAAAGTATAACTACCTACCAGGCCATAGGTTTTGATGGTTTGAGGGATAACCTGCTGTACTTTTTAAATGCCATAGCCGGTGTTTGCAAAGAAGAATCTATAAGCATGACCATACACCCTGATGACCCTCCGTACCCTATTTTAGGGCTGCCCAGGATAGCCAGCAATAAAGCCGATTTAGAATTTATTATACATGGTGTAAACGACGCTTTTAATGGCATTTGCTTTTGTACAGGCTCATTAGGTGCGGGTGTACATAATGATATCAACGATATTTTTGAAGCCGTAAAACACCGCGTAAATTTTATCCACCTTAGAAATGTGGCTAAAGATGCATTGGGTAATTTTTATGAGGCAGACCACCTGAATGGCGATGTAAACATGTATGCCATTATGAAAGCCATTGTGGCCGAAAATGCTACACGTAATACCCCTATACCCTTTAGGCCGGACCACGGCCACCAAATGCTGGACGACCTTAATAAAACCACGCACCCGGGCTATTCGGCTATAGGCAGGCTGCGAGGGCTGGCCGAACTACGCGGGCTGGAATTAGGCATTATGGGCCAATAACTTTTACACTTTACAGTATGACATCTTTTATACATGATAATTTTATTTTAGAATCGGATATAGCAGGGCAATTATACCATGGCTATGCTAAAAACCAGCCTATTATAGACTATCATTCGCACCTGTCGCCAGAGGCAATAGCTACCAATAAAAAGTTTGAAAACATTACCGCTATATGGCTTAAGGGCGACCATTATAAATGGCGTGCCATGCGTGCCCTAGGTATTGAAGAACGCTATATAACCGGTAATGCATCTGATAACGAAAAATTTGTAAAATGGGCCGAAACGGTGCCACACACACTGCGCAACCCTTTGTTTCACTGGACACATATGGAGCTTAAAAACCCGTTTGGTATTACCGAGCTGTTAAACGCCAACAGTGCACAACGCATTTATAGCGCAACTACAGCACAGCTGCAACAGGATGATTTTTCTACACAGGGACTGCTGCAAAATTTTAATGTAGCAATGGTGGGTACTACCGATGACCCTATTGATACCTTAGAGCATCATGCTATTATAAAAAGCAGTGGATTTAAAACAGCCGTACTACCCTCTTTCAGGCCCGATAAAATATTTGCCATAGACAACGGTGCCGATTTTACCGCCTATGTGCAAAAACTGGGCGCTGCGGCAGGCATAGAAATTACCGATTTAGAATCTTTACTGGCGGCTTACGCCCAAAGGGTGGCCCATTTTGATGAGGCAGGATGCCGCGCATCTGACCACGGGCTGAGCGCCATACCGAAAAGCCACAACTACAACAAACTGGAAATAGATGCCCTTTTTAAGGCGACTTTAAAAGGCGACTATGCTCAGCCGGACGACATTAAAGAGGCATTTGCGTTTTTTATGCTTGCCGAACTGTGCAAAATGTATCATGACAAAGGCTGGGTGCAGCAATTTCACCTGGGTGCACTGCGCAACAGCAACGCACACAAAGTAGCGGTACTGGGTGCTGACACGGGTTATGACTCTGTGGGAGACTACCGCCAGGCCGAAACCTTATCTGCTTTTTTAAACCATTTAGAAAAACAGGATAAATTAGCCCCTACTATACTTTTTAACCTGAACCCGGCAGATAATACACTATTTGCCACCATGACGGGTAATTTTCAGGGAGAGGGGATACGTGGAAAAATACAATTTGGCTCAGGCTGGTGGTTTTTAGACCAGCTTGATGGTATGACAAAGCAAATAAATGCATTGTCTAACCAGGGGTTAATCAGTACCTTTATAGGGATGCTGACCGATTCGCGCAGTTTTTTATCCTATTCAAGGCATGAGTACTTCCGCAGGCTGCTGTGCAACCTATTTGCCGAAGATATTAAAAATGGGTACCTGCCCCATGATATTGAATGGATAGGCGGTGTAATTGCCGATATATGTTATAATAATGCAAAAACCTATTTTAAACTGTAATACCTAAAACTTAATGTATAAAGATATCAGAACGAGTAAAACGGGTAATTACAGATGGACCATTTGTGCGCTGCTTTTTTTTGGCACAACCATTAATTACCTCGACAGGCAGGTTTTGAGCCTGCTACACCCCATTTTAGAAGAAAAATTTGGGTGGACAAATTCTGATTACGGTACCATTACGGCTATTTTTCAGCTGGCTTATGCCTTTTTTATGATTTTAGCCGGCCGGATGGTAGATAAATTAGGTACGAAAAAAGGTTATTCTATTGCGCTTATTATATGGTCTGTAGGCGCTATAATACATGCCTATGCTATAGAAATAGGCACCGTAGCCGCAAAGGTTTTAGGCGTGCTGGGGTTTACCGGAATTTCTATATCGGTACTGGGCTTTATTGTGGCACGTTTGGTACTGGGCATTGGCGAGTCGGCAAATTTTCCGGCAGCCATTAAGGCTACTGCCGAATATTTTCCTAAAAAAGAACGCTCTCTTGCTACGGGTATTTTTAACTCGGGCTCTAATATAGGCGCTATACTGGCACCCCTTACGGTGCCGTGGCTTGCTTACCATTTGGGCTGGCAAAGCTCTTTTATCATTATAGGATCTTTAGGTTTTGTGTGGCTTATATTCTGGCTGGTATATTATGATAAGCCTTTACAGCAAAAAAGGCTGTCTGTACAAGAACTGGAATATATAAGCCAGGACACCACAGAAACGGTATATGAAGAAAGTGCCCCAATTAAAATATCGTGGTTTAAGTTGTTAGCCTTTAGGCAAACATGGGCTTTTACACTGGGTAAATTTTTTACTGACGGGGTATGGTGGTTTTTGCTGTTTTGGCTACCCTCTTACCTAACGGCACAATTTGGCCTGAAAGGCACAGAAATTACACTACCGCTAACCGTTTTGTATAGTATGACCATGGTGGGCAGTATCAGCGGAGGCTGGTTCCCAATATACTTTATAAACAAAGGTTATTCATCTTATGACGGCCGGATGAAGGCTATGTTTATTATAGCCATTATACCTTTAGTAATGCTTGTGGCTCCACATGTAGGGCACATAACATTTTGGCTGCCTGTTATCCTGATAGGTATTTGTGCATCGGCACACCAGGCATGGTCGGCAAATATTTTCTCTACCGTATCAGATATGTTTCCTAAAGCGGCAGTGGCCAGCGTTACCGGAATAGGCGGCATGGCCGGCGGCATAGGCGGCGCATTAACATCATACTTTGTGGGTAAACTTTTTGACCATTATAAGGCCACAGGCCAAGTATCTACCGGCTATACCATAGTATTTACCGTTTGTGCTTTTTCTTACCTGTTTGCGTGGTGCATCATGAAGTTGCTTGTACCTAAAAGCAAAGAAGTAGTGCTATAATACTGTAAGGTTTGTAGAATTTCTTAGTTGTATAGAGGTTTCCAATAGTATGGTTTCATAGGCCGGAGCTTTATGTGCCGGGGCATCTATTAGCTCTACCAGCTTGGTTAGGGCTAAAAAGCCCATTTCTTTAGCGGGTTGCCTTATGGTAGAAAGTGATGGGTTTAGCGCAAAAGCAATATCGGTATTCGCAAAGCCTATAACGGCAATTTCTTCGGGTACTTTAACTTTTAATTCGGCAAGTATGCCCAGTGTGCGGGTGGTAATAACATCGGTTGCACCAAAAATGGCATTGGGGCGTATGTTAAGGTCTGTAAGTTCCTGCAAAGAACGGCTTATCTTTTCGTCCATTTGTGCCGTATCTTCTAAATTACAATACACCATATACCTGGTATTAAAAGGTATATCTAAATTTTTGAGTGCTTTTTTAAAACCTAAGATACGTTGGTTATTGTCGCCAAATTTATCGCCGGTTATAAACATAATGCGCTTGCGGTTTATATTTATAAGGTGCTGTGTGGCTTTAAGCGCGCCTTCATATTCATTAACCCCTACCCTTGTGGTTTCTATGCCTGAGCTTATCCTGTCGAATAAAACTACAGGGCAATGGTTTTTATGGATGTAATCAAGATATTCTGAATTTGACGTTTCGCTTACCGGTGCCATTAATATGCCATCTACCCCTTTTGATACTAAAGAGTCAAGACAGGCTTTTTCCGCTTCTACATTTTCAAAGCTTTGCATTATAATGATATCATGGCCGGTTTCTGACGATGCCCTTTGTATGCCATCTAAAATCTGAGCCAAAAAGGTGCTGCTAAAATAAGAGCATACTATTACACCAATGGAATTAGTATGCCCTATTTTTAAACTTTTTGCCAGGCGGTTGGGTTTATAATTATTAACCTTGGCGTATTCTGATATTTTTTGCTTTGTTTCCTGGCCAATTTCATGACTATTATTAAGTGCTTTAGAAACGGTTGAAACCGAGAAATTTAACGCCTTTGCAATGTCTTTTATAGTAATACCGCCCATATATTTTTATACTGCATTAAATTAAGCTTACTATAACGATTTCAAAAATATCCTGTTAAGCCCCGAAGGCGCATAAATATTTATCCGAGAAGCTTATATGATTTTCACAATATTACAATATATTTTACTATTTTATGGGCTTACGCGGCATTGTTTTGCGCTTTTTATAATGTAAGACAGGTTAATTATTTTACCTCGATTTTGAAAGGCGCGGCCGGAAGGCCTTCTTTATTGTACAAATTTGCACCGGCAGGATTATCTGCCCAGGCATAAGAAACATGGGCCGGATGTGGCACATCATTACTATACACCTCAACAGTATTGCCCTTTATTGTGGCCGTAGCCCATACATAGTTACCGTCTGCCCCGGCAAGGGCAAAGTATTTCAGGCTGCCACCTTTTGCTACTAAACCAGATCCGATATCATTAAAACTAACGGTTACTTTATTGCCTACCTTTTTTGTGGCCTTAACCGTTGGCCCCGAAGCCACTATTACCTTATTACCATACACAAGTTTTTCGGCCTGCAGGTACAGCCTGTAGGCTACATCTTTTTTATTAACCGGATGTATATCATTCCACTCACCCAGGTCTATGGCAACGGCCATTGCCGTGTTTTTTATGGTAAGCAGCTTTGCCTGCTGCTCTCTTAAAGTAGCCCAGCCGCTATTGCCGGGGTTCTTTTTTTCTTCCATATAATTTGGCAGCTGCACATAGATAAACGGAAGATCTTTTTTCCAGAGCTTCCTCCAGTCGGCAATAAGTTCTTTCATAAGGCTAAAGTACTCTTCAGGTTTCCCGGCATTCGATTCTCCCTGATACCATAACACCCCTTTAATGGTTTTGCAATGGCGCTATCATGCCGTTATACAATCCTGTAGATTTCCACCTGATAAAAACCTGCGGACTTGCAGGCTGCATGGTACATCCTACTTTATATTTCCATTCGCCTTTCAGGCTTATGCTCTGGCTGCCGGTTGTAATGTTATATTCTTTATCTAACACAAAACCGCCTCGCCCGCCGTTGCTAATAACCCTGATAGCTATGGTATTCTTACCGGGTTTTAATACACCTGCTTTTAACGCATACTTTCTGGGAGGGTACTGGTAAGAGGTAGTACCTACAAATACATCGTTTACAAAAACGGAGTCGGCATCTACAATCCTTCCCAGATTAAGCCGTGCAGGCTGTGCAGCCATCTGTGGGGTTACATCAATTGTTTTCCTGAACCAAACGGCGCCGTTAACATTTCCGGCCTGCGTGTTGGCCCAATAGCCCGGCACCTGCATGGTGTTCCATGAGTTATCATTATAATCTGCTTTTTTGTAGCCTTCTTTAAGGCCTATGTCCTTTTTATTCAGCTCGGCATACCATGCGTTGCCGGCCTGCTTATTTTCTTCTTCAATTTTAGCCAGCATCTTGTCATCTTTAGCGCGGTCTGCCTCTTCTAAATACTCAGGGAATTTTTGTAATGCGGCTTCGCTCATCCATGCCTGTGCCGGCGAACCGCCCAAGGCCGCGTTAATTATACCTATAGGTATGTTGTGCTGCCTGTTTGCTTCTTTTGCAAAGAAATAAGCAACCCCCGAAAAGCCACCTATGGTTTGCGGGCTTACCGATTGCCACGTACCCGAAGCCAAATCAGGTTGTGGCTGTTTAAAATTAAATACATCGGGCACTAAAAACTGCCTTATGTTTTGGTTTTGAGCCTTAGCCTCATCGGGGTAGGTATCCATAAGGCGATCCATACCCAGCTCCATATTAGACTGCCCGCTGCACAGCCATACATCGCCAAACAAAATGTTATCTACCGTAATGTTATTACTGGCGCTAAAAACCATATTGTAAGGCCCGCCCGGTTTTTGCGCCGGCAGGTTTATAATCCATCCGCCAGAAGCATTTGCTGTGGCCGTATAATTTTTAGTATTAAACAATAGCGTAACCTTTTCGCCCGGTGCTGCCCAGCCCCATATTTTTAAGCCGGTACCGTGCTGCAGCACCATGCCATTGCTAATAAGGCGGGGTAATTTTACCTGTGCACTGCATGCAAACTGCATGGCAATGCTTAGCATTAGTATACCTAACAGGTTATTGATTTTAAATGTCATTTTTTCAATAAGTATAATGTTATTTATAAAAAATACGTACTGTATATAACTGCATAACGGGTAAATAAATTACCCGTTATATAGTTTATGTTGTATAAAGCAATTGCTCTATAATTTTATTCGTAACCAGGATTCTGGTAACTGGCCCTATCGCCTTCCATAGCATCCAGCTGACCCTGTGGTATAGGGCGCAGGTACATATAAGGTTGTATAGTACGCTGAATTGTTTGTGGCGTATGATCGCCAATAGCTGTTCCGCAAATTACATAAGACGAAGCAAGTTCTGTCCATTTTTGCGTGCGTACTAAATCAAACCAACGGTAACCCTCACCATAAAACTCGCGAGAACGTTCGGCTAATATATAATTAATATCTATTACAGCAGGCGTAGCAGCTGTTAAGGCAGCACTGTTATCTTCTATCCTGGTAACATTATCATTATTATCAAAACGCCATACACCGGCACGGGCACGCAGCACGTTAACTAAATCCCTGGCGCTTTTGCCACCCTGTGGCACTGCACCTTTAACGGCAGCTTCGGCAGCTATAAGGTATAGCTCAGAAAACTTAGCGATATTAAACGGACGTGTACTACCGGCGTTTGGCTGGCCTAATCCGTTACCGTTATCGGTACGGTAAGGACCCATTTTCCAAAGCCCCGGATATACAAGCCTGCTTATTCCCTGAGGTTCTATTACATAATCTTCTCTCCCAGGTAAAACACCAGCACCCACATTGCTTTTATACACACTGTTAGAATAATCTATAGCCTGAGCGGGTTGCTCGTCAAGGAATGTTAAAACAGCATCGCCGGGGCTTATCTGGGCATTATTTGCGTTATACAATGTAGCATTTGCAATGCCACCTTTGTTCCAGTTGCCACGGTAAACGGTTGTAAACGTACCATCATACCTTGAGTCTATAGCTTTATCTGTAAATGTATTTGTAATAGCGCCTATAGTAGGGCACATTCTTACCCATGGCCTTCCTAAGGACTGTGCCGCTTCACGCTGCACAGAGCTTATAAGTGTAGCCTGGTCAGAAGCTGCTGCACTCCTTACGTTTGTATAATTCCAGGTCATCATCCAGCCGGCAAAGTTATCCGGAGAAGTACCACCATAGGTAAGGCTGCCACCGTTATAAAACTCGCTTGCCTGTGTGTGGTCTGCATACAATACCATCTCCTTGTTACGGTCGTTAGCCCCAAGGTTAACATCATAATAGGTTTGCTGAAGTCCAAATGAGCCCGGGCTGTCTATACCTGCAACTGCTACATTATAAGCCTGCTGGTAATACCATTGTGCATCATGGCCGTCCGGGTCGGTACGCGGAGCCTCAGGGTATGTAGGTATATTACCCGGGTTTTCAAGCCACCAGGCATAGGTTAAATATGCTTTAGATAAATAAAGGCGCGCGGCTGTTTTAGTAACACCACCGGTAACCCTGCCCACATCGGGTAGGTTTTCTATAGCTGTTAAAAGATCAGGGAAAATTGCCTTAGTATAAACCTCCGGCACTGTGTTGCGCACAGAAGTTCTTGAAGTAGAGATATTAAACCTCAACTCGCCTGCACCCAAATCTAACGGTACTCCGCCAAAAGTTTGTACTAGCATAAAATAATCGAATGCGCGGAAAAACCTTGCTTCAGATATTAATGATTCCGGTATGGTGCCCACAAGGGCAGCGTTTTCTATAATACCGTTTGCCGTGTTAATGTTAGGGAATGCAGTATTCCACAATACATCTGCCCGGCTGCTGCTAGCTGTAAGCTGCCCAACCCCGGAAAGGTCCATATCCTTAAAGTTACCATCGGCCTGCTGTCCATAGGTTGCCTCATCGGTACCGGTAATACAGGCGTTATAGTAATAAGCATTACCATATATATACCTAAGGTGGGCATACATTGCCGTTAAGCCCCCATTAACACCTTTTTCGGTCTGAAAATACTCCGGTGTATAAATACTGCGCGGAGTTTCTTCTAAAAGCTCATCTGAGCACGACCCAAGTACCAACGCTAAAAATGTTGCACCTGCAAAAACTTTTATAAAATTTCTTTTCATCGTTATACTTAATTAAAATGATATGTTTAAACCGAATATCCAGTTGGTTGTAATAGGTGTGTTTGTACCTACTACCGGAAGGCGGCTGCGCAAAGCATCTGTTACTGCCTGGTTTTCGTTACCGTAAGAGTTTGTCTCCGGGTCCATGCCAGATTCTTTGTAATAAGGCGAGTAAATAATAAACGGGTTTTGCACCGTTGCATACAGCCTTAAGTTGCTTATACCGGCATCTTTAAGAAACTGCTGATTAAATTTATAGCCCAGTGTTATGGTGCGTATTTTTACATAAGATGCATCAAAATAAGCCAGCGTGCTGCTATATTTAGGATTGTCGCCGCTTATTAATCCGCCCGGTTTAGGATATCTTGTATCTGTATTTTCCGGTGTCCAGTAGTCTACATCTACCTGGCCCCTGCGGCCGTTTAGCATATTAAGATAGCCCGATGAACCATAAAGTGTACTGATAAGTGTACCACCGCTCTGGAACGCTCCTACTACACCAAGGTCAAAACCTTTGTAAGATACATTAGTATTGAAACCACCCTGAAAATCGGGCTGAAGGTCTATAACCTGACGGTCTGCTGCGCCTATTGCCCTTGTAGGGGTACCATCTTCGTTATAATCTCCGGTATATTCTACCTTAATCATACCTACGTTACCACCCGGCTCTAAAATATCGCGATATTGATCGCCTTCCTGCCATAGGCCCTGATTTTTATAATCAAATACTGCGTTTATAGGGCTGCCTACAAACCACCAGTTAGACTCGTCTCTTAATTGCCCTGATGCCAGGCCCATAAGTTTATTTTTGTTTGAGTACAGGTTTATACCTGCATTCCAGCTTACACCATCCGGATTATCTATAATAAGGCCGTTTAATGTAATTTCATATCCTTTATTCTGGGTTTCGCCTATGTTTGCTGTGTAGCTGCCAACACCCGATGTAGCCGGCAGGTTAACGCCAAGCAATACATTGTTAGTGTTTTGCACATAATATTCAACCGTACCGGTAAGGCGGTTGTTAAACAAGCCAAAGTCTATACCGTAGTTCCATGTTTCAGAAAACTCCCAGCCTAAATTTGGGTTAGGCAGTTCTGACACGTAGTATCCGGTAGCATAATCGCCACCAAAGTTATACGGCCTTGTGCTTAAAAGACCCAGGGTTTTATAAGGATCTACCGACTGGTTAGACGTTTGACCGAAACCAACCCTTAATTTAAGCAGGTCTATTTTGTTTACATCGCGAAGGAATGATTCTTTTTTGATGTTCCAGCCTGCAGAAATTGCCGGATAAGAATGCCAGTTGTGACCTTTTGCCAGCCTTGACGAACCATCTGAACGGTAGGTAGCGCTTAGCATATAGCGGTCATCATAAGAATACATTACACGGCCCATAACCGATTCAAGGCCGCTTACCTGGTATGCCTGGTTTGCAGGGTTAATGGTTATTTCGCCCTGTGCCTGGCCCAGGTTATAAAACTGGAACGCATCGGCCGGGATATTTTTTGCAGAAACAGACGAACTGTTGTATTTTGTTTGCTGGCCAGAGTATAGCGCCAGGGCATTTACCTTGTGTTTAAAGAGTTGTTTATATTAGCTGTAGATGGCGTTGTGGGGTTGGTAGCAAACACGCCTTCGCCGGTATAGCTGCCTCCGTTTGTAAGCCTAACGTTACCACCCAGGTTAAGGCGGTATTTAAGGCCTTCTACACCCGGTATCCTAACCTCGCCATAAGCAGTGTTGTAAGATCCAAATGCTATTGCTTTATCTACATATTTATCGCCAAGGCCATTTAATATATCTCTTGAATATACCCATGGCTCATCCAGCGGCATGGCTACGGTGCGTTTCCAGGTGCCATCTTCGTTATAAGGGTTGGCCAGAGGAGATAAATTTAAAACGCCGTATAACCCAAGGCTGTTTCCGTTGTTTATAGAGTAGTTGTTGTTTGTAGTAATACCAAAACGGAATGCGCCTACTTCCTGGTCTATTGAACCCAGTAAAGAGAAACGTTCAAAATCCTGTAGTGGCACTACGGCCTCATCTTTTTGATAGCTAAGGCTAAAGTTGTAGCTCCCTTTTGTTGTACCGCCCGAAACACCAAAGTAATGGTTTTGTACGGTAGCCGTCCTGTAAAATAAATCCTGCCAGTCTGTATTTACATCATCTGCCTCATCAAGGCCGTTTTGGTAAAGGCCTGCAGCTGCACGAAGTTTCACGAAGTCCGGCCCGTTCATCATAGGGTATTTTGCAAAAACATCTTTTACACCAAAGTAAGAGTTGTATGTAAAGCGGGCTTCCTGCCCTACTTTACCTTTATTAGTAGTTACCAATATAACACCGTTTGCACCACGAGAACCATAAATGGCTGTTGCAGAGGCATCTTTTAGGATGTCGATACTTTTAATATCATCTGTGCTCAGATCATTAATAGAGCCCGAAAACGGGATACCATCAAGCACTACAAGCGGGTCGTTAATGGCGTTTAGCGAGCGCACACCACGCACACGTATTTGCATACCTGCACCCGGTTTTGTAGATGTTTGCGTCATCTCTACACCCGCAAGGCGGCCCTGTAAAGCCCTCGCAATGTTAGGCGATGGCATTTCGCGAATTTGTTCGCCTTTTATAGAGGCCACAGAACCTGTTACGGCTTCTTTGCGCTGGTTACCATAACCTACTACCACGACCTCATCAATTGTTTCTGTTTCTGCCTGAAGCGTTACATTAATTGAGGCTCCGGTTACTATTACCTCCTGGGGTGCAAACCCTATAGATGTAAATACCAGCACGCCGTTTTGCGGTACTGATATGGTGTAATTTCCTTCGTCATCTGCCATGGTTGCGTTGGTTGTGCCCTTAACCATAACCGTGGCTCCCGGTATACCCATACTGTCTTCAGACGACGTAATGGTACCGGTTACACTTATATCCTGCCCGAGGCAAAATTGTGTAGCAAAAAACAAGGTAAGTACTACTATCACACGCCTGGATAGTATTGATATACTGTAAAAGTTCTTCATAAATACGTGGTTGATTATTTGATTAATTAGTTTGTTTGGGTTTTAGTTTGGTCACATTCATATTTGGTATTGTTTTTAATTGAGGTTATTCTAAACTTGGCCAATTTACTATAACGTTTTCGTAAACAACGTGTGTACTACCTTATGGTGTAGTAGACCAAAAGTAAAATTTAGTTAAAGCGGCGCATAATAAATACCCGAAAAATTACGAATACGTTGTAGTAAGTGTATAAAATATATTTAAATAAAAAAAGTAAAATAAATTTAACAACTGTTATAAGCTGTATTGGTAATAAAATTGCGAAGTGCTGGCATTGTTGCTTGTGCTAAATAAAAGAGGCACAAAAGATTTGTAAACCTCTTGTGCCTCCTTATATATAAGAGCTAAATTGATTACACCTCCTTTATCCAGTTTAGGGCTGTAGCTACATTATGCTGCAGGGCATTATAATCGGGTTGCTGAAAAAGGTTAGAACCCGCGCCCACTGCGTTTACCCCGGCCTTAAACCAACTGTGCAGGTTATCCTGCTGCATTAAAACACCGCCCGTTACCATAAACTTAAGCTCAGGAAATACGGCTTTTACGGCTTTTACAAACTGCGGCCCCAGCACATCGCCCGGAAAAAGTTTTATAAACTGTGCACCCACCTGTGCTGCAAGGGCAATCTCGGTAGGGGTCATAGCGCCGGGTATCCAGCAGGTGTTATTAGCAAGGGTAACCTGGCCCACCGGTGGGTTTACAATAGGGCTTACAATAAAATCTGCTTTAAGGGCTAAAAAATCCTGTGCTTCCTGTTGTGTTTTTATGGTGCCTATGCCCAGTTTTAAATCGGGCCAGGCCTGATTTCTATGGTCTACAAGTGCCTCAAAGTTTTTATGGGCATTACCACCCCTTTTTACAAATTCAAAAACACGCACACCACCTTTATAACAACTGTCTATTGTATCTATACAGGTTGTTATATCATCATGGTAAAAAACAGGCACTAACGGATAGGCCTCTATGGTTTTAAGTACATCCTGCATGGTTACATTTTATTTATGAAATCTCCTTTTATAAAAAGCTTATCAAAGCCGGTAGTAGTAGCGGTATCTATAATATCCTGCGGGTTATACCTATTGTATATACCACATATAAGCCCTGCCATAAAAGCATCGCCGCTACCTATCCTGTCTACCACCTCATTAGTTTGCATTACATCTGATATATAATTACCCTCAGGCGTGTGGTAGGTACCATAAAACAGGTTGTGCTTGGGGTTATCTATAAACCTAAAGGTATTTGCCACATGACGGCAGTTAGGAAAGGCCGAAAAAATTTGGCCGGCCACCTTATTGGCATAGTCAAAATAAGCCTCTTTAGTAGTATGCCTGTTTAACGAATCGTCTATAGTGGTGCCCAGCATTTTGTTTGCAGCCCATATGTTGCCCATAACAACGTGGCAATACTTAATAAGCTGCGGCATAACATCTATAGGCTCGGCGCCATACTGCCACAGTTTGCTACGGTAGTTTAAATCTACCGAAATAACCATGTTGCGTGCCGAAGCCTCTTGTAGCACCGCCAGCATAAGTGATGCCATATCGGCCGATAGCGCTGGTGTAAGTGCCGTAAAATGCAGCCATGTACAATCCTGGAACAAGGCATCCCAGTTAATATCCTGCGGTTGTAAATTGCTGAATGATGAAAAAGCCCTGTCATACACCACATCGCCACTGGTAAGGCCATTTGCCGAAAGCAG
>JAZKDS010000213.1:0-1114 GCA_040387455.1 Bacteroidota bacterium | reverse complement strand
CGGCTGCCTTGCCACATTATTTTTGAGACATCTACAGCGCTGCTTTCTAAAACAGCCGTAATGCTTTTTGTAATGGGGTTATCGGGGATGGCGGTACAGTAGGCTACCGGAACGTTAAGATAAGACAGACCCATGGCAACATTTGCCTCAGAGCCGCCTGCAAAAACCTCTACAGCAGCAATTTCATATTTTTTAATAAGTGCAGACGAAGAAGCCTGTATCCTGATAAGCAGCTCGCCAAATGTCAGTACTTTATTCATACTATATTTTACGTGATGCTAAAATAAGGCTATAAGACTAAGCCTACAAACTAAATTGCCCTAAATAACTAATACGTTATAGTATAGCAATCCAAAAGGCACAACTATAATGCCCTCATAAAAAAAGCCCCGCTTTCGCAAGGGCTCCATTATCAGAGAAACTAAAAATTATTGAGGTGGTTATTACCTTTTTATAAATTTAAGGTGCTGTCCGTCTACATTAATAAAGTACATGCCGCCGGCAAGGTTTTCTATATTTACCTGGGCATCATCTGTACTATTAAGGCTGCCGCTGTTTATTACTGCACCCATAGTGTTAGTAATGGTGTATTGTGTAGACACAAACCCGTTAGACCTAACGTTTACTACAGATGATGCAGGGTTAGGGTACAGGCTCACTACAGGGGCCGACACTGTAGGTATACCCGCTGTGTCATCAGCAGCAAACTTATAAACAGTGCCGTTTGCTGGCCATGCATCAAGTGTTATGTACTCTTCAGGAAAAGTATCTGCCGTAAACTCTACATAGGTAGGGTTTACACTGTTTCCATAAGCCACAAAAGCATTATAATCGTCTGTAATTGCAGCTAAAAGCCCCTCTTCCTGGCCGTCTGCTACTAATGTCATATCGGTAACATTGTTAGGGCCATACCTGTACTCTATAGTATTACTACCCTCATACAGCCAAATTTGGGTGTTCAGGTAAAATTCATCTTCTTCATAATCGGCAAATACAGCATTTTCAAGTCCGGCATTTTTTACCTCCAGCTTTAAAATACGGTTTGGAGCAGTACCTTCTACTTTATAGCTTATAGGCGATGTAGATGTGCCGGTGCTATAGGTTCTGTCCTGCA
>JAZKDS010000212.1:0-2110 GCA_040387455.1 Bacteroidota bacterium | reverse complement strand
TTCGTCTTTGCCCTCGCTGTCCGGGCATTTATCAAAGCCGTTAAAGCTTGTAGCAGCCGATACTATCAGCAGCACTTCGTTAGCATTTTTAATAATAATCTGGCCATTTTGTGTGGTAGTTGTGCCGCCCGTAACTACGGGTTTTAAAAGTAGTTCAAAGCGCATGCCGCGGCAGCCTGCGGTATCGTTATAAATTATAGGCTCTTTATTATAGTTAATATAGCTGGGGTCGGCATGTGCAGGAGCTTTGCCTTTTAGTATAAGCAGGCCGTCTTTGTTAGATATACTGCTTTGCAGTTGGCTTGTTGTTGCGGTTGTAACCGAAATACTACCGGGCTTGCTGGCCGTTAGGCGTACAATAATACACTCGCCTGGCGCCGATGCAAAAACTTCTCGTTTATACTCAACTCCGTTAACTGTAAACGTGGTGGTGGCCACTGCATCCTGAATGTTAAGTTCTCGGTAATAAGCCGTTGGGGTTTGTCCGCCCAGGTCCTGCTTTATAGTTAGGTCACCCAGGGGCATGTAGCTTTCGCTGTAAAGGCCCTGCATTTTTTTGGTAAGCAGGTAAGCTTTTTCATAATCACCTTCCAAAAGTGCTTTTCGCGTAGGTTCAAGATTTTCAAAAGCTGTAGGGTTTACATTTTGGTATACCGGCCCACCACTCCATAAACTGGCTTCGTTCAGCTGAATAAGTTCTTCGTTTACCCGGCCAAAAATCATGCCGCCCAGTCTTCCGTTGCCTATGGGCAATGCTTCGGTCCACTCTTTTGCGGGCTTGTCATAGTGTAGCATAAGTTTTTGCTGAGCAAAAAGGGCAGGTCCCGTTAAGAATAAGAACAGGGCATATTTCTTCAGGAAAGAGAGCATATTGTTGGTTTTAAAATTAATATTGTTTTAGTGCCCTGTCAAGGTGCACATAGCCGCCATCTACATGTATAAGCTGACCCGTAGTGTGGGCAGAGCGTGCAGAAAGCAAAAACGCCACCATATCGGCTATTTCTTCGGTTTTAGTCATGCGCTGTTCCAGTGGGATGTTGGCCGTAATTTTGGCCAGTTTCTCCTCGGGATTTTCAAAGGTTTTAATCCAGTTTTCGTACAGTGGGGTCCAGGCCTCAGCCACTATTACAGCGTTTACACGAATGTTATAGGGCAGGAGCTCCACAGCCCACTCGCGGGTTAAGGCGTTGCGTGCACCGTTTGCTGCAGCATAACCCGATGTGCCGCCCTGACCGGTTTCGGCAGTTTTGCTGCCTATGTTTACTATAGCGCCCTTATTTTTTTTTAACTCAGGGAGTGCGTGCTGAGCCAGCAGGTAGTAGTGCACGGCATTTTTATGGTATGAAGCTATAAAGTCTTCATAAGAACCGTTTTCAAGGCCCACACTATCGTTTACTCCGGCATTGTTTACAAGGCCATCTATGCGCCCGTATTCCGTAATAACAGCATCAATAACTGTTTTGCAGTTTTCAGGTTCGGAAAGTTCAGCAGTTACATAACCGGCTTTTTGTCCCAGCGATGCTATTTCACTGATAATTTTTTTATTGTCTTCTTCGCTGCGTCCTATAACTACAGGAAAAGCACCTTCAGCCGCAAGCGATTTGGTTATTGCAGCGCCAATTCCTTTAGCGCCACCGCTTACAAGTATTACCTTATTTTTAAGATATAAGTCCATACAAATAATTTAGAGGTTATAAAAACGAAAAGCATTGCCGCCAAATATGGCTTCGCGCTCCTGTTGCGTAAATTGTAGGCTATAGTTTTCTATGGTTTTTTTCCAGCTGCCATATTGCCCGGAAACCAATATTACAGGCCAGTCGCTGCCGAAAAGGACGCGATGCGTGCCAAAGCTGTTAAATACCACATCGAGGCATTCCTGTAATTGTTTTTCGTTACAGTTGTGCCAGTGGTCTTCAGTTAGCAAGCCCGATACTTTACAGTATACATCAGGGTTTAGAGCAAGTTCTTTTATCTGCTGTTTCCAGTTTAAAATGTTATTGCTTTTTAAAGCAGGTTTGGCACAATGGTTCATAATAAGGGGTTGCCCCTGTAATTTTTCAGATAGTTTGATAGCATCTCCCAGCTGGTGCTCATAAATCAGTATATCGTA
>JAZKDS010000211.1:0-4740 GCA_040387455.1 Bacteroidota bacterium | reverse complement strand
GTTGAAACCTATACCAAAATGCCAAACCCATAAAAGAAAGTGATTAGTTAAGTTGCTATGAAGAGAAAAAATCCTGAGGTGTAGTGCCCTCAGGATTTTTTTGTACCCATTATTTAAAGACAGTTTTTTCTTTCATTTAATTTTAAAAAAGTGCTTAATATTTCACTTTCGGAGTTTGAAATTCAAGTTTAAAAAACATACATTTTCAGCAAAATTACAGCCTCTCCTGTTATGCGGCTTAAAACGTATTTTAGAAATCATAAAAACAAAAAATCCCGAAGTTGCCTCCGGGATTTTTTTTACGATATATCGTAAAAAATTATTTATTCAAAAACTCCAGCACATTTTTTTCGATGCGCTCGTTAATGTTGCTAATATCTGCCTTGCCAAATTTCTCTCCAATGATGTTTTCATACAGCTCAATATAACGCTCGCTAACCGTTTCGATATACTCATCGGTCATTTCCGGTATCTGTTGGCCTTCTTTACCCTGAAAACCGTTAGCAATAAGCCACTGGCGCACAAACTCCTTGCTCAGTTGCTTTTGGCCTTCGTTAGTATTTTGGCGCTGCTGGTAGCCCTCGGCATAAAAGTAGCGCGAAGAATCGGGTGTGTGTATCTCGTCAATCAGCACAATTTTACCGTCTTTGGTTTTGCCAAACTCATACTTGGTATCAACCAGTATCAGGCCACGGCTGGCAGCAATCTCGGTACCGCGCTCAAAAAGGGCACGGGTATATTTTTCAAGCACCACATAATCTTCCTCACTCACAATACCCTGGGTCAAAATCGCCTCACGGCTAATGTCCATATCGTGCTCGCCGTTATCAGCTTTAGTGGTCGGGGTAATTATCGGGCTTGGGAATTTATCATTCTCCTTAAGGCCTTCGGGCATTTCAACACCGCACAGCACACGCTTGCCTTCGGCATACTCACGGCCGGCGTGGCCACTCAGGTAGCCACGAATAACCATCTCTACCTTAAATGGCTCACATAAGTGACCCACGGCAACGTTAGGATCGGGTGTGGCAATAAGCCAGTTAGGCACCACATCTTCGGTAAGGCGCATAAATTTAGTGGCAATCTGGTTTAGTATCTGCCCTTTGTAAGGTATACCTTTAGGCATTACCACATCAAAAGCACTAAGCCTGTCAGTAGCCACCATAACCAGCAGTTCGTCGTTTATATTGTATACTTCCCTTACTTTGCCGCGATAAACGCCTTTTTGCCCGGGAAAATTAAAATCAGTAGTTGTAATAGTGTTGTTTGCTGACATGTATTGTTGTTTGTTGTTTGCGGTTTAAGGTTGCAAAAATAATAAAGCAATCTTTAATTTCATTCAAAATCGCAAATTCCTCTTAAAATCAATTTCTATAATGATTAATGTCATTATAAAAATGCGCTAGGTGAACTACCTTTAAGTAATCTGATTTTTTCAGCCATCTTTGTTAATGGCAATTGCCTTTCAAAGAGCGAGTACAGCAATATCTTAATTATAGAAGTATCAATCTCTCCAAATCCATCATAGCTTTCGAGTTTGATTAATAATTCTTCGACCTTATTTTTAACTAACTCACTTTCCTTTTTAGGACTATTTGTTTCTGTAACTATTTCTTTAGTGTAATTAACAATGAATTCCTGAACTATCGGTAAACTAGCCAAGCCTTGAAAAAATTGATCTTGTTTCTCTTGTGAGTTAATCATTCTTTTTATTTTAGGGTATAACTTTTTTCTTGTTAATCTGTAAACTTATATACCTGACTGGGTAACAAATCCGGTATAATTACTATTGAAAGTCTACTCAACCTTATCAACTCTTGGCTTTGCAACTTTGCCTCTTTGCAACTTTGCCTCTCTTCTACGCATTCTCAATCTTCTTATATGCCTCAATAACCTTCTTAACCAGGCGGTGGCGTACCACGTCCTTATCATCAAGGTAAATAATACCTATGCCATCTACATCTTTAAGTATCAGCAATGCCTCTTTAAGCCCACTCATGGCGCTGCGCGGCAGGTCTACCTGGCCAGGGTCGCCGGTAATCATAAACTTGGCGCTCTTGCCCATACGGGTCAAAAACATCTTCATCTGGCTGTGTGTGGTGTTTTGCGCTTCATCCAGTATTACAAAGGCATTATCAAGTGTGCGCCCGCGCATAAAGGCCAGAGGCGCAATTTGTATAATACCTTTTAAAATATAATCTTCTAAAGACTGTGGAGGCAGCATATCGCGCAATGCATCATATAAGGGCTGCATATACGGGTCAAGCTTTTCCTTCATATCACCGGGCAAAAAGCCCAGGTTCTCACCTGCCTCTACAGCAGGGCGCGTTAGTATAATACGTTTTACCTGCTTTTCTTTCAGGGCCTTTACCGCCAGTGCCACACCGGTATAGGTTTTACCGGTACCCGCAGGGCCTACGGCAAACACCATATCATTCTTAGCCATGGTATCTACAAGCAATTGCTGGTTTGGCGTAAGCGCTTTTATAAGCTTGCCGCCTATACCATGCACCAGTATCTTATCGCTGGGGTCCATGTGCTCTGTAGTGCTGTCGCCGTGTATTACGCGCTCAATAACATTGTCATCAATAGTATTATAGCGGCTAAAATGCTGCATAAGGCGTTTAAAGCGCTTTTCAAACTCGTCCAGCTGCTCTTTTTCGCCAAAAGCTTTCAGCGTAGTGCCACGGGCAACAATTTTAAGCTTAGGGTAATATTTTTTAATGGTTTCAAGATGAGAATCCTGCGCTCCCCAAAAATCTTTAGGGGCTATGTCTGTAAGTTCAATCGTTCTTTCGTTCAAAAGCAGTTGATTTTTTAGTTAAATTGGTAGCTATATAATTAGTAGCTTTGCAATCAAATTTAGTGAAATTTTAGTCGCACTTTTTAAAAGTTTTGCACAATTTTATGTCAATAATTACCCTAACTACCGATTTTGGCCTGAAAGACCATTTTGTGGGCGCCCTTAAGGGAAAGCTGCTTTCAGGTTACCCTGATGCGGTCATGGTTGACATATCCCACCATATAGAACATTTTAATATAGCGCAGGCCAGTTATGTTATAACTGCGGCCTATAGCAGTTTTGCGGCCGGTACCGTACATTTAATAGGTGTAGACGCCGAACTGAGCGCCGAAAACCGCCATATTGCTATGCTGTGGAACGGCCATTACTTTATATGTGCCGATAACGGCATCCTGACCCTGCTTACCGAAAAGATAGTACCCGAAAAGATTGTTGAGATAAACATACACGACCGCCTGCCCGATAGCGCAAGCGATATGGATGTGTTTGCCACCGTGGCCTGCCACCTGGCCAAGGGCGGCACGCTTAACGTTATAGGCCGCGAAATTACCGCCATAAAAGAAATCAACAACTTTAACCCGGTTATAGCACCCGATAAAAGCAGCATTAAAGGCTGTGTAGTATACATTGACCATTTTGGCAACTGTGTTACCAATATAACCAGGCAGCTGCTGAAAGAAGTGGCAAAAGGCCGCGCCTTCGAGATAACCTTTGGCACAAAAGGCCAGGTTAAGGGCCTTAAACGCGGGTATAGCGACTGGACACTTAACGACCGTTTTAACCTGAAAACTTATGAGGGCGAAAAGCTGGCTATTTTTAACGAAGCTGGCTTTTTAGAAATTGCCGTCTTCCGTAGCAACCCTACTACCGTAGGCAGCGCCTCTACCCTGCTGGGATTAAAATTTACCGATACAGTAACGGTGGTGTTTAAAAATGAGTAACACAGTATTGACCCAACGGGGTCGCATAAAATAGCCTTGGGCAATGCCCTGGAGATAAAATTCAAAGTTTTAAAACAACTAAAAAAACAGTATGTTTGTACGCATTGTAAAAATGACATTTAAGGAAGAAGCTGTTGAGGAGTTCCTTAGCACTTTTGAAAACGTTAAGCAGGATATACGAAACACAAGCGGTTGCCGTTTGTTAGAGTTGTACCGCGATAAGGCCACGCCACAGGTATTTTTTACCTACAGCTATTGGGAAACCGAAGCCGATCTTGAAGCCTACCGCATGTCTAAACTATTTTGCGATACCTGGGCCATAACCAAGCCCCTCTTTAGCCAAAAGGCCGAAGCATGGAGCGTAGACAAGGTGGTGAGCTTACAGTAGAGACGCAATGCTTGCGTCTTATTGTATTTTTCGATTGTTCGACGGTGTTACAGTACGGTGTTCTATTCCGAACGAAGCGCAGCGGAGTTGAGGAATCTTACGCTAAGCAGCTAACTTTATAAACTTTTAACTTTACAACTTTAAACTAAGTTAATGAAAGCACTTTTGCTACGAGAGATCAAATCCTTCTTCGGTTCGCCGATAGGATACCTGGTCATCGCTATTTTCCTGTTGCTAAACGGGCTTTTTCTTTGGGTATTTCCCGGCGATTTTAATATTGCCGACAGCGGTTTTGCCGATATGGCACCGTTTTTTACCATCTCACCCTGGATATTCATATTCCTGATACCGGCTGTAACCATGCGCAGCTTTTCAGACGAAAAGAAGCAGGGCACTATAGAGCTGCTTTTTACCAAACCCCTAAGCACCTGGCAAATTGTAAACGGCAAATTCTTTGGCGCATTTATATTGATAGTACTGGCACTTGTGCCTACTATAATATACGTTTTTGTACTGTCAGACATGGGTAACCCACAAGGCAATATAGATATGGGCAGTACACTGGGCTCTTACTTTGGGCTTATGTTTTTAATAGCTGGCTACACCGC
>JAZKDS010000210.1:0-5315 GCA_040387455.1 Bacteroidota bacterium | reverse complement strand
TCCAGATATTCGTTCTTAACAGTGCCCGGATACATGTAGGCAATCTTTGGCGAAAGCATTTTAAAGCAGGTATCCTTTTTTTGGCTGAGCAAATCAGTATCCACTTCATCGCGGGTATAAGTGTGCAGGGTTGTTTTAAAGGGCTTACCATCGCGGGTATAATCTACCGTAATGGTGTTATCATTACTGCGCAGAAAACTGCGCCCAATATTCCTCAGCTTGGTAGGATGGTTAGATGCAGGATAGTATTTAAGCCTTTCTGCCACCAGGGCTTCTGCGCTCCTGCCGTTTACAGCGGTAATGATGTCGCCGTTTTTAAGCAGGGCCTCACTGCTGTTTTTACCCATATAGCCGGTTACCACAGGCTTACCCTCTGTAAAGGTTACAATTTCTGCCGCATACCTTTCGCCTTTCAGGTTTTCAAGGGTTTTATCGCCATATATATTGGCATGGGTATCATGTATACGGCCTATAAGCTCCACCGCGGCCAGCTTATATTCTGTTTCGTTTGCGGCATTGGCAAAATTCGGGATAAACTCCTCAAGTACGCCTTTCCAGTCTTCGCCTATCAGGTGGCGGTTAGGGAAGTAGTACTGCACAATGTTCCAGTAGCGGTACAGCGCCAGCATACGGTAGCCCGCATCGGTAAAATCCATTTGCTTGTAAGGGTCCTCATCTGCAAAAACCGGGTTCTTAACATCCGATGCCAGGCTTACGTAATAATTCTCGCCGGTGCGTTTGGCCGTTTTAAGGTCGGTAAGCAGCCTGCCCAGGTCAGCCTGCAATCCTGAATTGCTTATCCAGTCAAGGTCGGGCACCAGTTTAGGGTTTTTAGTTGTTGATTGCCCGCCTTTTTCAAAGCTTCCTAAACCATTTGCCCACGTGTAGAGCAGGGCATCGCGTTCGGCAGTAGTTTTGGCGCTAAGCACCTTCGGCATAATGCGGAACAGCTCATAATCCCAGTTATAGTTGCCCGCCGCCACCACCGGATGGTAGTATTTGAGGTAACCCCATACCAGGCCCAATATTTTAAGGTCTTGTGTTTTTTGCGGTGTCAGGCTGATGGTTTTTATGGTAGAGCCGCCGTCAAACTCCCTGTCTTTTTGGGCAGGCGCTTCAATAAATTTTTTTGTTTTGGCTTTGCTGATATCCTTGCCGTCTATGGTTAGTTTAAGGTCGTCTACCCATACTTTTCCCGTACCGGTGTTCAACGCACCTACATATATTGCTTTTGCGGCTGCAGGCAGCAATAGCTCAATTTCATATTTCTTCCAGCCTGCAGTGCCTTCCAGTGCCTTCTCTTCCATATTGTCAAATTCCAGCGTTTCATAGGTGCCGTCAATGCGCAGCATCAACCCGGCAAAGCCTTCCGTTACATCCTCCAGTTTTAGCCAGCCGGTTAGCACTATGGTTTCGCCCTCATAAATAGCGGGAATCCTGGTGGCAATGCAGCCAAAATCTGAATCGGGGGTGTTTTTTTGTATCAGCACCGATTTTTTACCACTATGGCTCTGGGTAGCATCGGTGGTTACCAGGTAATCTTTGCCCCATACAAAAGAGGCTGCAGGCAGCTTTGAGCCTTCAGTAGTAGTCTCATAATCAAGGTTAAAGTCGGGTTTAGCCGTATCCTGCGCCAGGGCAGAGATGGTACACAGGCAGGCCAGGGCTGCCCGGTAAAGTGGTTTATTCATGTGGTTTTTTGTTGGTTTGTTTTTTTTAAAACGTCATATGAGGCAATCTATTGCGCAAAAAATAAGGGAAGCATTTGCCTCCCTTTACTGATTGAATAACGGTGATTATTCTGCTTTTTTAACTTCAAAATTTTCGAATGTAACCGGAAAGCTTTCTTTGCCGGGAGCCGCGGCTA
The DNA here is from genome assembly GCA_040387455.1 of Bacteroidota bacterium. GTDB lineage: Bacteria > Bacteroidota > Bacteroidia > Flavobacteriales > Flavobacteriaceae > Flavobacterium. The sequence goes on along the minus strand of JAZKDS010000210.1, from coordinate 3,448 downwards.
CCATGCCTACCATTACTTTTACCTTTGGCGGGAAGTAGGCCAGGCGCAGCATTTCAAAAGTTGTACCATCAAAAGAAAACTTTATCTCGGCATAATCGCCTTTGCGCAGTACTTTAAGCCAAACCGATTTGGGGCTGTCGTTGCGGGGTATAACACTCCAGTCAGACACCTCTCTGGTTACAACGGCGCTAACATTCTGCTTGCCGTCTACATATTCAATGCCGGTTTTTATCCAGTTTTTTTCGTCAATGCGCAGCATAAGCCCCGCCTGATGAAAAAGCTCTTTATAGTTTCCGGTTACTTTTACGCTTACCTCAAAATCGCCTTCTATTTCTACATAGGCTAACGGGCCGTTATCGCGCTTAAAGCCGTAATGCGTTACCTGCCAAAAATCAGTACCCGCAGGTACGGTATAGGTTAGTTTTTTGGCATCGCCGCTGTGTTCTTTGGGTTCGTTAAACCATTTAAGGGGTGCTGAGCCCTGTGCAAATGTTGCGGTTGTTGCGAGGAGTACTACGCTAAGGATAAGGTTTTTCATTTTAAGATGGTTTTGGAGTAGTAAAGGTACAAATAGCGCTACTAATAAATATTAAATTCTTCTGTTCCCACGTTTTAAACGTACAAGGATTGATATTAGGAAGCAAAATTTCTTTGTTAGACCTCAGGTGATTACCTCCTTTTGATGAGGTTGCCTCACTGAAATTACGGGATTAGCTCTCTATTCCTCTTTTTTAATTTGTGTATATTTGTCACTTATAAATAGTTGCTAAAATTATATATTTTGAAAAATATTATAACCGTTAAACTACAGGTATTTATACTGTTGTGTGTTTCAGTTTTACTATTGCAAGGTTGTTCGGGCACGTATGATACCGCTGCGGGCAGGCAAACCGTAGTATTAAAAGACGGCTGGAAGTTTGCTAAAGGTATTCAGGAAGATGCCTCTGCTACAGGTTTTAACGATTCTGACTGGCAGGCCGTTACCGTGCCGCATGACTGGGCCATATACGGGCCATTTGATAAAAAATGGGATATGCAAAAGGTGGCCATCGTTCAGAATGGCGAAACTGAGGCTTCAGAAAAAACGGGTCGCACCGGGGCATTGCCGCATATTGGCACCGGATGGTACCGCAAAACCTTTACCCTGCCTGAGTTTGAAGCAGGCAAAAAAGCACTTCTTATTTTTGAAGGCGCCATGAGCGAGCCCCAGGTGTACTTAAACGGCAAAAAAGTAGGGCAGTGGGCTTATGGTTACGCCTACTTTTATATTGATATCAGCAAAGACATTATTGCCGGCCAACCCAACACGCTTGCGGTACAGCTTACCAATAAAGAATATTCATCGCGCTGGTATCCGGGCGCAGGCCTGTACCGCAATGTAAGCATTGTAATAAAAAACCCGGAAAGCTTTAACCAGTGGACCACATTTATTACTACACCGTCTATAACTACGGCGGCGGCCACGGTTAACATAAAAACGGCGGCTACCGGTACCGGTGTGCACATGGTAACTAAAATTTTTGATGCTAAAGGCACGCTCATAGCAACCCAAAAAAGCGCTGCTGCTTCAAACAACACCTTTGATCAGAATATCTCGGTAGCCCATCCTAATTTGTGGAGTCCCGAAACACCTTACTTATACACGGCTGTTACACAACTGTATGCCGGCGATGATTTAAAAGATGAAGAAACTACACGATTTGGCATCCGCGAAATTAAGTATGAAGCGAACAAGGGCTTTAGCCTTAACGGTAAAATAACCAAGTTTAAAGGCGTGTGTTTGCACCATGACTTAGGTCCGTTAGGGGCGGCGGTAAACAAGGCCGCCCTGCGCAGGCAACTTACCATTTTAAAAGATTTGGGGTGCAATGCCATCCGCAGTTCGCACAACATGCCGTCTTTAGAGCAACTGGAGCTGGCCGATGAAATGGGCTTTATGTTTCTTGCCGAAAGCTTTGACGAATGGGCAAAGCCAAAGGTTGAGAACGGTTACCATCGTTTTTTTGAAGAATATGCAGAGAAAGATATTGTAAACTTAGTGCACGTAACCCGCAACCACCCGAGTATTGTTATGTGGAGCTCCGGTAACGAGGTGCCCGACCAATATGGTGCTGAGGGATTAACGAGGGCTAAGTTTTTGCAGGATATTTTCCATAGGGAAGACCCTACACGCCCCGTTACTGTGGGTATGGACCAGGTGAAGCAAACCATGCAAAGTGGCTTTGGTGCACTGCTGGATATACCGGGCCTTAACTACAGGGTGCATCTGTATGAAGATGCTTATAAGGCGTTTCCGCAAGGGTTTATCTTAGGGTCAGAAACGGCTTCTACGGTAAGTTCAAGGGGTATTTATAAGTTTCCGGTATTACAGGAAAAAGAAAAGCAGTATGATGACCTGCAATGCTCATCTTACGACCTTGAAGCATGTAGCTGGAGCAACGTACCCGATGAAGATTTTGTGCTTCAGGATGATAAGCCTTGGGTTATTGGCGAGTTTGTTTGGACGGGCTTTGACTACCTGGGCGAACCTACACCGTATGACGAAAAATGGCCGTCGCGCAGTTCATACTTTGGTATGGCCGATCTTGCCGGGATACCTAAAGACCGCTTTTACCTGTACAGGAGCCGATGGAACACCAAAGACGAAACCCTGCACATACTGCCCCACTGGAACTGGGAAGGCCGCGAAGGCCAAACCACGCCGGTTTTTGTATATACCAATTATGATAGTGCAGAGTTGTTTATAAACGGCAAAAGCATGGGCGTACAGCATAAAAGCAAGGCTACGCCGCAAAACAGGTACCGCCTTATGTGGATGGATACTAAATATGAGCCGGGCACCATAAAAGTAGTTGCGTTTGATAAAAATGGTAAGGCTGTTGCCGAAAAAGAAATTAAAACAGCCGGTAAGCCCCATCACCTGGTTTTAGATCCGGATAGGAAAACAATTACCGCCAATGGCGAAGACCTGTCTTTTGTAACGGTATCGGTAGTAGATAAAGATGGTATTCCGTGCCCTACGGCTACCGACCAGCTAAATTTTAAGGTAACAGGCGCTGGTACCTACAGGGCAGCCTGTAATGGCGATGCTACTTCGGTAGAGATTTTCCATGAGCCTACCATGAAGTTGTTTAGCGGTAAGTTAGTAGTTTTGGTGCAGTCTGTTAAAAATGAAGGAGATATAACGCTGGAAGTAACCGGAGACGGGCTGCAAAAAAGCGTACTAAAGCTTACGACCAACGCCGAGTAAGCGTTTTATGACAAGCAAAAAGCCCTTCATTACCTGAGTAGTGAAGGGCTTTTTGTTTTGAGCTATGGTATTGGGCTTACTGCAAATCAATCCTGAGTTTGTTCAGCGTAAAAGCCTCAATGGCATCGTGATAATCTATTTCGTCCCAGTTGGTTTCTTCGTGCATGGCTTCAAACTCGCGTGCCCAGCTGATAAATT
>JAZKDS010000209.1:424-4381 GCA_040387455.1 Bacteroidota bacterium | reverse complement strand
CTTACCCCTACCAATCATGTAATGAAAATGTACAAGGTGCATCATGATGCAAAACTACTTACAGTACAGGTGGCATCGCCAGAGTATAAATTTGGTACAGAAACACTTCCTGCTATATCGGCTTCGGCTTCGGTAAAAGACGGTAAAACACATATTTCTTTAGTAAACATACACGCTAAAGATAAAATTACGACAGAAATTGACCTGAAATCGTTAAACCTAAAAGATTTTACAGCCCAGATAATTTCGTCTTCAAACCTGCAGGATCATAATAGTTTCGAAAAGCCAAACGCTATTACGCCTAAAGCATTCAAAGATTTTAAAGTTAAAAACGGTGTACTTAGCGTTACGCTTCCACCATTCTCTGTAGTTGTTTTTGAAGCAAAATAGCAACTTGCAGGCTATGAAAATAAATAACATTAGCGCTTACTACCTATGAAAAATATAAAAAGAAGTATTCAATTTAAAAGCTACAAAAGTTACATTTTAGCAATTGCATTTACCGGTTTTTTAGCCGTAGGCTGCTCTAAAGACGACCCGGCTGGCCCATCTGAACCTACGGATGATGATAACCCGCCACCGGTAGGCGAAACCTTTAATGGGCCTACGTATGCCGATAATTACACCCCTATAAGCGGATGGGAAAACCGCGCTCAGTGGAACCTTGCTAATGTGCATGACCCTACTATAGTTAAAGACGGTGCCTATTTTTATATGTATCAAACCGATGCCTCTTATGGTAATGCTACCTTTGGTCATGGCCATTTTCATGCCAGGCGGTCTTTAGATCTTATAAACTGGGAATATATTGGCTCTACCATGAGCGATGCACCCGCCTGGGTAAAAACTACGATGAATGCTAAAAGGGCACAAATGGGCTTACCGGCTATAGAGAACCCCAAATATGGATACTGGGCACCCTGTGTGCGCAAGGTAAATGGTAAATTCAGGATGTATTACAGCATTGTGGTAGATGAACTTATTACCGGTACAGACCCTGCCGCTTCGTGGGGCGAAAGGCCTTACATAGGCATGATGGAAACTACCAGCCTGGCCTCTAACCAGTGGGAAGATAAAGGTATGGTTATATCATCTGAGCCAGATGGCGTGGTAGACTATATTAGAGATGGCGCTAACGACTGGAATGGCTACTATAAATTTAATGCCATAGACCCCAGCTACATTGTAGCCGAAAACGGAGACCACTGGCTTATTTATGGCTCGTGGCATACCGGCATAGCTGCTGTGCAGGTAAATCCTGAAACAGGCAAGCCAAACCAGCTTAATACTATAGATGATTACGGTATACGCATTGCAGGCCGTGGTAATGTGAATACAGAAAGGTGGCAGGCGCTTGAAGGGGCCGAGATTATTTATAATCCCGATACGCATTACTACTACCTGTTCCTGGCTTATGATGAATTATCTGTGGCTTATAATACCCGTGTGGCAAGGTCGGCCAATATAGAAGGACCTTATCTGGGCATGAACGGACAAAACGTTACTGCCGGTGCGCAGTGTTGGCCGATAGTAACTCACCCGTACAAATTTAACAACCATACCGGCTGGGTGGGTATATCGCATTGCGCGGTGTTTCAGGATGATGCTAATGGCAAGTGGTTTTTTTCATCACAAGGCAGGCTTCCCGAAAATGTTCCGGGCGTAAATGCGTCTAATGCTGTAATGATGTACCCCAAACGGAAATTACTGCCGAGAAAATTGCAGGCACTTACGAAATTATTAACCTGAACTACCAATACCGCACCATGCAAACATCGGTTATGGTAAGCCTTAATGCAAATGGTACCGTGGGCGGTGGCATGACGGGTTCTTGGAGTTATAACAGCACCACAAAATCAGTAAACATTAATGGTTTTGAGTGCAAGGTATTTGATGCATGGGATTGGGAAGCTTCGCCAAGAAAAGTAACCCTTGCCCTTTCAGGATACAATGCTGAAGGCAAAACAATATGGGGTAAAAAATCATATTAACAGCTAAATAACAAGAATGAAGAAAGTTGTAACGGTTGTTTTTATGGCGCTTTTGGTAATGGCCTGCTCTTCCCAAAGGCAGGTTAGCACAGGTGCTGTTTCAGAAAATAACCCCATAATAAAAGATAAATACATAGGCGACCCTGCCGCACTGGTATACAAAGATTCGGTATACCTGTATGGGGGGCACGATGAGGCGCCAAACGATTTCAATTTTTATAAAATGAACGAGTGGGTGGTATATTCCAGTGCCGATATGGTAAACTGGAAGGAGCACCCGGTGCCGCTTAAAGCCCTTGATTTTGCCTGGGCAAAAGGCGATGCCTGGGCTGCCCAGGTTATAGAACGCAATGGCAAATTTTACTGGTATGTAACGGTAGAACATGCTACAATTCCGGGTAAGGCAATAGGTGTTGCCGTGTCAGATTCGCCCCTTGGGCCGTTTAAAGATGCGCTGGGCCATGCGCTTATTACTAATGATATGACCACGCAAACCGGCATAAGCTGGGATGATATAGACCCAACCGTTTTTATTGATAACGGACAGTCTTATATGTACTGGGGCAATACCGTATGCAAATACGTAAAGCTAAAAGAAAATATGACACAGGTAGAAGGTGCTATTAACGTAGTAAGCCTGCCTAATTTTACCGAAGCACCCTGGATACACAAACAGGGCGACTGGTTTTACCTGTCTTATGCGTACCAGTTTCCGGAGAAGATTGCCTATGCCATGAGCAAAAGCATTGAAGGCCCGTGGGAATATAAAGGTATATTGAATGAGCTTGCGGGCAACAGCAACACTAACCACCAGTCTGTAATTGAGTTTAAAGGCAAGTGGTATTTTATTTATCACAACGGTGCCATACAACCCCATGGTGGCAGTTTTCGCCGTTCGGTATGTATAGACAGGCTTTATTATAACCCCGATGGCACACTAAAACGTGTGGTAATGACATCGGAAGGAATACATTAATAAATATGAAAAAATTTTTAGTTTGGGTTAGTTTTGTATTTGTTTTGGGCAGCGCAGCCGCACAGGAGGCGCAGCCCATAAACGAAACAATAGTACACGACCCTGTAATGATACAGCAGGACGGTACCTATTATATCTTCTGCACCGGGCATGGCATTTCGGTATTTTCATCTAAAGACATGAAAAACTGGACAAGGCAAAAGCCCGTTTTTGCAACCCCGCCCACTTGGGCAACCGGTGTAGCGGCCGATTTTAAAGACCACATCTGGGCTCCGGATATATCGTTCCACAATGGCCAATATTATTTGTATTACTCGGTATCATCTTTCGCAAAAAACACATCGGCAATAGGCGTGGCGACTAACAAGACGCTTAACCCTGCCGATGCTAATTTTAAATGGGAAGACCACGGTATTGTGGTACAATCGGTTCCTAACCGCGATTTGTGGAATGCCATAGACCCTAATTTGGTTTATGATGAAAACAATACGCCGTGGCTAACCTTTGGGTCGTTTTGGGATGGCCTTAAAATGGTGAAGCTTACCGCTGACTTGCTTACAGTTGCCGAACCTGAAGAATGGTATACCGTGGCACGCCGTGAGCGCAGTTTTAAACTGGAAGATAAAGACCCCGGCGATGCCGCACTTGAGGCGCCTTTTGTATTTAAAAAAGACGGTTATTACTACATGTTCCTTTCGTGGGATTATTGCTGCCGTGGCGAAAACAGTACCTATAAAGTAGTGGTGGGCCGCAGCCAGAATGTACATGGGCCATTTATTGATGCCAGTGGTAAAGACCTTAACCAGGGTGGTGGCACGCTGGTAATAGAGGGCAATAAAAACTGGGCGGGCGTGGGCCATAACAGTACTTATACCTTTAATGGCAAAGATTACCTTGTTTTTCATGCCTATGAAATTGCTAAAAAAGGCAGGCCGGTACTTACCATTAAAGAAATTACCTGGGAAAACGGCTGGCCTAAAGTAGCGCCCA
>JAZKDS010000209.1:0-414 GCA_040387455.1 Bacteroidota bacterium | reverse complement strand
ACCGTACCCAGATAAGAAGAAGTAAATGAACATAATAAAAAAAATCAGCCTGTGCCTTTTTGCTTTTAGCGGAAGCGCAGGCTGTTGTACAACAAAGCCTGGCGGCCTATTATATTTGCCGGTGCATGTTAATAAGGTTAAGTTTACTGATAATTTTTAAAGGTATGGCTACCCGAAACTAAATAATAAACTGATAAACAACTATAAATGAAATCAAGATTTGTAAGCAGCTTCGCCTTGGCGCTGGTCCTATCGGGTGGTGCGGTGTGTACTGCCCAGCAGAAAAACAGTTATGTACTGGATTGTAAAGAAACCGGCATAAAAATTCAGCCTACCATGTATGGTATCTTCTTTGAAGATATTAACCTTGGTGCCGATGGTGGCCTGTATGCCGAGATGGTAAAAAACCGCTCG
>JAZKDS010000208.1:12706-17462 GCA_040387455.1 Bacteroidota bacterium | reverse complement strand
TCCTGCGTGTAAATTGTATAGTTAGTAATGGCAATAGCCACTAGGTAGGCCGGTATAGGATAATTGTGCTGAAAATGCGTTGTAATCGTGCCGTCTTGGTTTTCCTGCTGCGACAGCTCTAAGCCGTTAGATACGCTTGTGTATTCAGATGGTGCAGTAATGTACACATCAATACTGTCTATTTTATCGTTTAGGTCCTGCTTGCACGGCCACCATTCTTTGGCACCATAAGGTTCAGAGAGTGTCCAGATTATAGGAGTGCCGTTGTGTTCTGAAGATACAAATGAGTCTTCCTCATCCCACGGTGCGCCCGAGTAATTTACGGTTATGGTTGCCGATGTGCCTGTGCTTTGCGTGGTGGGCAGGGTAATAACAAGCTCATCGTTATTATTTTGTGTGTAGGTAAGATTTACGCCGTTTTTAGTAACAGAAGTTACATCGAGGTTGTTGCTCATATCAAACGTAATGCTACCCATGTTTTCGAGTGCGGTAAAGGTAGTGGTTATACTGCCGGAAATATACTGTTCGGCCGGATCGGCCTCAAGCTCAAGAGTTTGGTGGGTAACATCGTAGTTTGCCGTATTTTCATTTGCCGTAAAATTCATAAGATTATATCCGGCTTTCATTTCGGCTTCTACCATGCTGTTAAAATCAGATTGGGCTTGCTGAGCAAGGGCATTAAGGCTCAAAAGACCTATAATACAAAAAGTAACATTCTTCATTGGGGCAAAATTTTCTCAAAGGTAATTATAAAGCGGTATTTTTTAGTTATAAAAAAACCAAAGGTTGTTGTGGAAATTATGTTGTTTAAATTAAATTATTGCCGGTTTTGCAATGATGCATGGGTATTTTTATCTATGTGATATTTTTAATTATATTTGGCAGTTACATTTTAATTATCCACTACGTCTATGCCAAAGCTGCTGCTTTTACTACTCTTACTATTTTGCCACAACCTTTTTGCAGGGCAAAACGACTCGCTTATCCGTGTGCTTGAAAAAGAAATGGCAAAGCGCGCGGGGTATGATGTGGCTAAAGAAGCCCGAATTAAGCAGCTAAGGCAGTACCTTAATGATAAAGGCTTAGACGATAACGAACGCTATAACCTTACCCACAGGCTTATACTAGAATATATACCCTACAAATTTAGCGATGCGCTTACCTACATAAACAATAACATTGCCCTGGCGCAAAAAACGGGCAGTATTGCACAGCTTTATGAAGCCAGGATGCAACTGGCAGACTTGCTTTCATCTTCAGGGAATTATACTGAGGCTGCCGATGTATTGCGCACCATAAGCCGTAATCATGTTCCTGAAAGCTTGCTCGATGAATATTATTACTGCCATGCCTGGCTCAACTCGCGGCTGCGGTTTTACAGTCCGCTTGCTGTTACTAAAGAAAAATATAACCACCTGTATATTGCCTATGCAGATAGCCTTATGGGGGTGCTAAAAAGCGGGGGCCGCTACCAGCTTATTGCCGAAGCGCGCTATACCGAGGATAAACAGTTTAAGGCACAGCACGACTTTAATGTGCAGCATATGGCTGCCGCTAAAGCCGGATCGCGCACTTATGGCAGTACTGCATTTTTTTTAGCGCAAAACTTTTTACAGCAGCGCGACACAGTAAACTATAAAAAATACCTGATACTTTCGGCGCTTAATGATATACGCACATCGGTAAAAGACAATGCAGCGCTAACCAACCTGGCCATACAGCTGTTTAAGGAAGGCGATATTGAGCGCGCCCACAACTACATCAACTTTGCATTTGAAGATGCGGCATACTATAACTCCAGGCTGCGCCTGGCTTCTATATCTAACATACTACCGCTGATAAATAAAGCGTATGAAACCGCCATACAAAAACAAAAAGACAAGCTGCAAACTGCCTTAATTGTTATTAGCCTGTTGGGTATATTACTGTTGGTGCTGCTATTTTACATCTGGAGGCAGGTACAAACGGTTTCGCTTGCGCGCAAAAACCTTGAAGAAGCTAATGTGCAGCTCAATGGTCTGAACGCTCAATTGCAGGGTGCCAACAAGCAGCTGAAAGGGCTGTATGACGAGCTTAGCGATACCAATCGCGTAAAAGAGTACTACATAGGCAACCTGCTTAATGTATGCTCAGAATATCTTGATAAGCTTGATGTGTACCGCAAAACGGTAAAAAAGATGATTATTGCCAAGCAGGTACCCGAGCTTTTAGAACGCACTAAAAGCGGCCAGGTGGTAGATGAAGAGATTGCATTGTTCTACAAGAATTTCGATGCCATATTTTTACACATATACCCTGATTTTGTGGCGCAAATCAATGCCCTTTTACAGGAAGACGAGCGCATCGTACTTAAAAAAGGGGAGATGCTTAATACTGAGCTGCGCATTTTTGCCCTCATCCGCCTGGGCATAACCGATAGTGCCAGCATTGCCAAGCTGCTGCGTTATTCGGTTAATACCATTTATAATTACCGTGTAAAAATCAAGAACAAGGCCGCTGTTTCGCGCGATGATTTTGAAAGCATGGTTATAAAGATTGGGGCTTTTTCTAATTAATTTTAATTAATATTTTTTGGTTTCGCAAAGGCTCACAAAGAAGGCCCAAAGATTCGCATCCTTGAAAATTCCTAAATTCTAACCCTTATTTTTTAAATTTTAGGTCAATAATGTCCACTTATTTATTGAATATTAAAAAACGTAATGTTTTAATATTCAATAAAATGCTAATCAGTAATCGATAAAAGAGTCCACTTCTTTACTGTATAGGTTGCCACAACACGGCTAATAGTAGTTCCTTCGCAAACGATATCGTATAAAACCCAAGCGAAATATGAAAAAACTCTTACTATTACTTAGCCTTGCCTTTGGCCTTGCTACTGTACATGCCCAAACCCTGGGGCAAACCATGTACATTGACTTTGGCTCTAATGCAGGCACACAGGGGCAAATTACACCAAACCCCGATGTAAACGGCCATTACTGGAACAACTTTATTGTGGGCACAGTAGGCACAACCAATGATGTTATTAACAGCAGTAATACTGATACGGGTATTAATATGGAAGTGACCGATAATTTTATTGTAAACACATCGGTTAACTATGGCCCGGTTACAACTACGTCCCTTGGCGACATGGGTATAAGCACCGCTACTATGGATTACTGGTTCCTGGAATCGGCAGGATCGGGCAATAATACCGGCGCGGTAAAATTCACCAGCCTTGACCCGGCTAAGGGGTACAAATTCCACATTTTTGCGTCAAGGCCTACTACAAGCGTGCGCAAAACAAACTATACACTTACCGGCGCTACAACCTGGACAGGCATTGTACAAACCAGCGATGGCACAACGGGCAACATAGATACTATTGTTGATACCGGTATCATAATGCCTAACGCATCGGGTGAGATAAGCATGTCGTTATCCATCAACACCGGTGGCTTTGGCTATGTAAACGTAGTTAAGATTGAAGAATTTACTTTTACAGCACTTGATGCGCCAGTGGCTTTAGCACAGGCGTTTTGCAGCAGCAACAGTCCTACCGTAGCTGATCTTGTGGCTACAGGTGCTACGGGCAGCGCACTAAACTGGTATGCCGCTGCTACAGGTGGTACAGCTCTTACGGCTACCACTGCCCTTGCTGCAGGCAGTTACTGGGTATCGCAATCGGCAGAGGGGCCAGAGAGCCCGCGTACCGAAGTTGCAGTAACCATAAACGCTACACCTACAGCACCGGTAATAACAGGTACCCTTAGCTTCTGCGCTGGCAGCAGCACCATTTTACAAAGCGATGCACCAGCCGGCACCGTGGGCTATCAGTGGTATAAAGGTGGCGTTGCCATTGCTGCCAATGGTACATCGGCTACCTATACGGCCACAGAGGCCGGCGATTATACCGTGGTTGTAACCGGTGGAGGCAATTGCCAGAGTGCAGCCAGCGCTATAGCAACGGTTATGGTTAACACAGCCCCAACAGTTGCAGCCATTACAGGTACGGCTATCGTATCAGCAGGCAGTACTGTGCAGCTTGCCAATACTACCACAGGTGGTATATGGGCTTCGCTTAGCGCCAATACTACCGTTAGTACAACAGGCCTTGTAACGGGCGTTACAGCGGGTACAGCTACTATAACTTATACCGTTACGGCACTTGGATGCAGCACTACCGTGAGCTTTGACGTAACTGTAAACAACGGTGAAATATTACAGCAAACCATGTATATAGATTTTGGCAGTAACGCGGGTACAAACGGGCAAATAACCCCTAACCCCGATGTTAACGGTCACTACTGGAATAACTTTATTAATGGTGCTGCCAATACTACAAACGATATCATTAACAGCAATAACGGCGATACAGGTTATGATATGGATGTTACCAATAACTTTATTGTAAACACCTCTGTAAACTATGGCCCATCGGCTAACCTTACTGCTCTGGGCGACCTTGGCATAAGTACTGCCACTATGGATTACTGGTATCTTGAAACCGGCGGCAGCGCTAACAATACCGGCGCAGTTAAATTCAAAAACCTTGACCCGACTAAGGGTTATAAATTCTATATTTTTGCCTCAAGGCCTACAGCTACCGTGCGCAAAACTGCATTTGCGTTAAGCGGACTTAACAGCTGGAATGGCATACTGCAAACCAGCAACGGTACTACAGGAAACATCGATACCATTCTTGCATCTACCATGATATCGCCTAATACAGCGGGCGAAATTACGCTTGACGTAAGCATTGCCCAGGATACTT
>JAZKDS010000208.1:0-12696 GCA_040387455.1 Bacteroidota bacterium | reverse complement strand
AAATGTGGTTAAGATTGAAGAATATAGCAACTTGCCTATTACTGCGGTTACAGCCATCAGCGTAAGCGGTACAGATATTAGCGTAAGCGGGCAAAGCAGCCAGATGGCGGCTACGGTGCTTCCGGCAGATGCTACATTCAGCAATGTAGTGTGGAGTGTAGATAATACCGATGTGGCTGTAATAAGTGCTACAGGCGTGCTTACCCCGGTAGGCAACGGTACTGTGGTAGTTACGGCAACCAGTGCACAAAATACAGCCGTATTTGGCACGGCTACTGTAAACGTAAGCAACCAGAATACACAGTTTTATATTAGCGGCACCGCTACAGAAAATGGTAATAACGCTGCTACAGCGCTACCTATGCACATGGTAACCGGCCCTAATGGTGCCATAACCAATGTATTTGAAATATACACGTCGCTTACAGAGGCGGGTACACTTAACTTTTATAACGCACAGGGCACTGGTGCTACTATTTATGGGGCAGGCGCTACGGCAGGCACTATTGCTGCGGCAGGCGCTGCTATAGACCCAACACCTGCGGGCCCGGTTTGGATTACCGTAAATGTTGCTACAGGCACCTATACCATTACCCCTATAAACTGGAGTGTGGTGGGCAGCAGCATTGCCAATGGATGGAGTGGCGATGCACCCCTAACTTACCAGGGTAACAGCAAATGGAGCGCTACGCTTGATATGACCGTTGTGGGTACAGATGCTAACCCAAGATTTGTTTTTAGGGCCAACCAAAACTGGGGTATTGCCATGAAAAAAGTTGTGGGCAGCCAGCACAGTGTGTTTATGGAAAGTCAGGCAGGAGAGTTTGGTATTACGCTACAGGATATCGACCTTAAGTATGGTAACTTTACTATTACGTTAGACCTTTCCAACTATACTTATGGTATTGAATGTGTGGCCATAGATGAGTACGAAATATCTTTTATGGGATCGAGCGGCATGAACGGGCAGGGCGCTACAAACATGCAGGGTTATGCCTACCAGTATAACCAGATGCTACAGGCCAGGGCTACAAACGGAAGTTCGCCGTTTTACCGTTCAAACATTTCGGTTAACGGTAACAATACCACAACGGCCTTAGCCCGATGGGAAAAAGACCTTGTGGGAGATTGCAGCAGCTACGTAATCTTTGGGCTTGTATTGGGTAACGAAGGGATACACGAAACCGGACAGGTAGCGTTTAACTCCTACCTTAATAACCTGCCCATGATGGTGCAAATGGCACGCGACATAAACAAAGTGCCTGTAGTACAAAACAACTATGGCCGTGGCGATTTTAACGCCGCCGACTATGAGTACATTAAACAAATGAATATTCTTATGGCGCAGTGGGATGTGCCATCAAGCAACCTGCTTGGCGCTATGGATAACGGCACCGGCAACTGGGTAGACGGCTATTGGGATGATGCACTTCACCCTAATACACCGGGTCATGCCGAATTGTTTTATGCCATGGTACCCTCTTTATTTGATGCACTTGAAGCAGAAAAGCCACAACCGGTACTTACTACAAATACCTTTGTAACCCCAGCCGCTGTAAACGGCGGACAACTTGTATTTACACCGGATAACATGATTCACCCGTTCACGGTATCCTTTGATGTGCAAACAACAGGCAACGGCCACCTTATGGCATTTACTACAAACGGTACTGCCGTGGGTAACCTTGCCATAACTACAGATGGTTTTGTCAGCTATACATCGCCGGCAGGCACAACCATAACAGGTTCAACGGCCGTTAATGATGGTGCATGGCACAAGGTAACGCTAACACATTACTACGCATGGGGCAAAACCTTATTGTATACCGATGCTACAGCATCGGGCTCAGTAACAGAGCAGCTTGAGGCTAAGGTATTCAGCCTTAATGGCGCAGGTGCTCCGGCTAACGTTAATTACCGTAACTGGTTCTTTTACCGTTCGGGTATGAATGCCCTTGAAATTGCAGCCATGAACGAGAACAAAATGCTTAAATCGAGCCTGGAGCTGTATGCACCGCTTGATAAAGATGCCGAAGGCGCAGCCGCTATGTTTGCTAACCTGGCACAAAGTACTAATGCTATTGATGCCACTACGTTTGTACCCGCATTAGGTACCGATACGTTTGGGCAGAATAGCTTGAGGGCTTACCCAAACCCCGTTAAAGAGTTGCTTACCATTGCCGTGCCTGATAATGTACCGGCAGACAGCATTGAGGTATTCAACACGCTGGGTATGCTGGTTAAAACAGCTAAAAATACCGATAGTATTAGCTTTAGTGCATTGCAAAGCGGTGTATACATTGTTAAGGTGCACACGGGCACTGTAGCAACAACCATAAAAGTGGTAAAAGAATAGTTTTTAAATTTTGTAAAATAAAAGCCGCGCAGTACTGCGCGGCTTTTATTTTACAATTTGATTGGTTTATCAGCTAAGAATTTTACCTTTGATCGTTTTTTTAAGAAATGTAATAAATAATTGAATAGGATTATTTACATTAGTACTAATCCTCAATTTTTAAATATGAAAGATCCATGTATTCGACAGCTTTTAAGAGATACAGAACTAGCAGTTTTCTTGAATGATGAACACTCAAAGGTTGTAGAAGAGTTAAATTTGCCTGTGGCGAAAGCCAGAATAGATATGGCAGTAATAAACGGCAGTTTACATGGCTTTGAAATAAAAAGTGCTTCTGATACTTTAAAAAGACTACCCTCACAAATTGAAGCTTACTCTAAAGTTTTTGATTATCTTTCAATAGTAACTGAGGGCAAATATTATGATAAAATTTTATTGACTATACCCGAATGGGTAGGTGTGATAGTTTGTTCGGATGATAAAGGAATTTTGGCCGTTAATAAAATTAGACAGCCAAAATTCAATATTTATAAAGAATGTTTTTATGTTGCAAAATTACTTTGGAGAGATGAATTGATTCAAATCCTAACTGAACGCAATATAAAATTTAGAAAAAAAGATAGAAATTGGATTCTATGTGAAATATTAGCTTCTGAATTAGATATAGAAACATTATCTAAAATTGTCAGATCTAAGTTAAAAGAACGGGATAATTGGAAATTAGCCTAGTAGATTTTCCATAAGAGTAATATGATGATTTTGACTTATGGTAACCCAACTTTCAGCATTGCCAGTTTTCCGCTTAGGATTCTTTAAGTTTTCATTCGCATATTCAAAAATTTGAAGATCTCCCCAAGAATAATCTTTACCCGGAAAATCATTTGTATTTATCAATTTATCTGCAAAAATGATATATTGACCATTCCCTTCTGGGTGGTTTGCAGACAATTCACCACGATATATTATATATTCATTTTCTCCCGAATATTTAATGCTACAAGTTCCAGCAAAAGGTGCTTGTGAAAAAATAGGATGCTTAGTCCCATAATCAGAGTACTTGATATTAATAGATTGTATATTATTTTGAATTTGCAACCAAATATTCCATTCATATCTGGGAAGTCGATACAATCTTCCTGCTGGAGATAATGAACTAAGATTGTTTAGAAATGAACTAGATGCAACAATTATGTTTTCATAGCTTTCATAACTTTCAATACTTAAAATAGTTTTAATCGCTAATGTAGCAAGCATATTGAAGTTATGCGCCTCAACATATCCTAAATCTAAAATAATTGAAATATCTTCTTTATTTATCCCTAATGTTTCTGAAGAATTATTAATAAATGAATTAATATTTATTAAACCTCCCGTTTCATTCGAGAACCTAATTCCAATTTTCTTGACTGCTTGATTATCAGCAAGATCTTTGATATGCTGAATGAGATCTTTTGGTGTATTTGAATCAATTACAGGAATAATATTTACATCATTGGAAAGTAGATTTTCGAGTAAATTCCTCTTATGTTCAATATTTACATTTTGGGATAAGGAAAAATCAATTAATATAGAATTATGTTTAAATGACCAACTATTTATAAGATATTTCTTTGTCTTATCAAAACTATCATTTAAAACTTGAATAATAGGGCTAATATTGCTTTTTACATTATGACTCAAATGACTTAAAGCTTTGAACTCTCCGGATTTAGAGAGAAGAGTTGGGAAATAGTTTTTCATAAAGGAGATTTGTTATTTGTACTTATGTATAAAATTAACATAAATTTTGACAAAACAACACTTTGTTCTGATAAATTATTATTTTGTCTAAATTCAAAAAGGTTTTGTTTTAAACTCCAAATCCAAAACAGTTAATAATCGATTAATTACGTGACTTTTTAACTATATTTGTAATATCCACCCCCTACAACTAATAATTCAACTAAACAATGTATGCCTTACCGCACAAACACGTCATGTTTATTTTTAATTGTACCGGTTTTACTATTCCTGCACGCAACCACCGGTTTTTGTCAGGAAAAGAGTGTAGAAAGCCTTACTGCCGAACTTAAAAAGTTTGAGGCAGAAAAAGCCCGTTTGGGATCGGATTTTCCGGTAATGAAGGATACCCTTAAGGCCGATATACTTTCTTCGCTGGCCATTACGGTTAGCAAGAGCAATCCTGAAAAAACATTTTTGTACGCAAAAGAGCAGTTGGCCATATCAACAAAAATTGATTATAAGTATGGCATGGCAAATGCCAATGAAATACTGGCAAATGCCTATGATTACAGGGGCGATTATGATTATGCACTTAAGCTGTTTTTGCAGGCAAGATCTTTATACAACCAGATAGGGCGCAGACTCGATGCGCTTAATGTAGATAACAGTATTGGCGTGCTTTATGCCAAAAAAGGCATTTATACAGAGGGGCTTAAATATCTTTTTGGGGCGCTTAAAACAGCAAAAAAAGAAAACGACTATTGGGGCCTGGTGGGCACTTATAACAATATAGGTATTATTTACACCAAGTACCACAACCATGATGATGCGCTTAAATATTATCTTGAATCGCTTGCGTTGCAGTTAAAAGATGATAGAAAGGATGCGCTGTCTTACACCTACATGAACATTGGGGAGATATACAAGATAAAAAACCAGACTGATAAAGCCATCTCCTATTTTAACCTGGGCATAAATAGTGCCGAAAAGACGGGTGATAAAATATCATTAGCAAATAACTACTCTAACCTGGGGCTTTTGTATAGTGAAATTAAACAATATAACAAGGCCAGGCTAAACCAGCTTACAGCGCTAAGAATAAGGCAGGATATTAACGACAGGTATGGCCTGTTTACCTCTTATTTATCTTTAGGCAGTATATATTATGAAACCGGCGAAACCTTAAAAGCGCTGGAGTATTGTCATCAGGCAGAGGTTCTTGTAAAGGAGACCGGCGAGTTGGATATGAGTACAGAGTTATACAGGCAGCTTGCTAAAATATATGCCTCACAAGGTAATTATAAAATGGCTTATGAAAGCCACATGCTGTACAAGCAGTTTAACGACTCTGTTTTTAATGCCGAAAACCAGCGTAAGCTTACCGAGCAAAAAATGAACTTTGAGTTTAAGGATATTCAGGAAAAGAAAGATACTGCTGCCCGGGCTGCGCTACAAAAACAAAAAAACATCAGGAATTTAATGGTTGCCGGGCTAACATGTATAGCCCTTTGTGTAATTGTATGGCTTGTGCTACGCCATAAAAAGACGAGTGCAAAAAAACAACTGGCCTATAATGAAGGTATTAATGAGCTGCAGGAAGAGCTTACCACAAAAGACCTGGAAGCACAGGCGCTTATGGTAGAAAAAGAAAATATTGAGCTTAAAAATAATATCATCGCCATAGAAAAAGAGTATGAAAAGGGAGAAAAAGAAAAGCTACAGGAAAAGCTTGACTTTAACCGGCGCGAACTGGCATCGGCAACCCTGTACCTGTACCAAAAAAACGAATTGCTCTCGGGCCTTAAAGAAGATATAGATGCCTTGGTGCAGGGCCAAATATCTTCGGGACAAATAAGTAAAATAAAAGGCATCATACAGCAAAACCTGTATATGGATGCCGACTGGGATAAATTTAAAATTCATTTTGAACAGGTGCACCCTGA
This sequence comes from Bacteroidota bacterium, assembly GCA_040387455.1. Classification (GTDB taxonomy): domain Bacteria; phylum Bacteroidota; class Bacteroidia; order Flavobacteriales; family Flavobacteriaceae; genus Flavobacterium. Next base: position 6,675 of record JAZKDS010000208.1, on the reverse strand, counting down.
TTTTTTTAAAGACCTTAACGAAAAGCACCCCACGCTTACAGCCTATGAGGTGCGCCTTTGCGCTTACCTGCACATTAAATTATCTACTAAAGAAATAGCCGGCCTGCTCAATATAACCCCGGCAAGTGTTAACAAAGCTAAAGTACGCCTCAATAAAAAATTAAATAAGGCAGAAAATGACGATGTGGACGATGTAGCGCTAAAAACACTATGATGTATCTAATGGTCATTATTGTTTTTTAAGCATTTTAACCCTGGTTTTAGTATAAGATACTGATATGTTGTTGTTTTATGTTTTAGGTTCACATTTAATTTTTTTATAGCTGTCCCTATTTTGTCCCTATGTTTTTTTAGGCAGGTACCTGTAAAATGCATTGATTTGTATTATTCATTTATTGAGTAATTATTTTATGTGTCGTGCATTTGCATCCTCTCTCAAATAAAAGATATAGTGTCAAACAAGGGGGCTTGTACACTACGTCCTGAGTAATGTAAATGCTGCGGTATATAGATTTTAAAAAAAGGGATTCTGTTTACAGAATTTTTATTAAGTCTTTTTTAAGCCCCCGTCGTGGTAGACCGGGGGCTTTTTTATGGTTCAATATTTCACAAAACCCATTCATTTGGTTATTTTTGGACATCCAAAATTTAACAATGAAAATCATATCATACAATGTAAACGGCATACGTGCCGCATTTAATAAAGGGCTTATAGACTGGTTAAAGCTGGCCGGCCCCGATGTTATTTGTCTTCAGGAAACAAAAGCCAATGTAGGCCAGGTAGATGTAAAAATGATTGAAGAGGCAGGTTACCCTTACCATTACTGGTTTTCGGCACAAAAAAAGGGCTACAGCGGTGTGGCTATATTTAGTAAGCATAAGCCCAATAATGTGGTGTACGGTACAGGTATAGAGCACATGGATTTTGAGGGCCGCAACATTCGCCTTGATTTTGATACCTTTAGTGTTATGAGCCTGTACCTTCCATCGGGCACTAACCTGCTAAGGCACGAGTATAAATTTCAATACATGGCAGAGTTTACCCAGTACATAAGCGAGCTAAAAGAGCAAATACCCAACCTTATTATTTGTGGCGACTACAACATTTGCCATGAGGCCATAGATATCTGGGATCCGGTGCGCAACAAACGCGTGTCGGGCTTTTTGCCAAACGAAAGGCAGTGGATAGGCGAGTTTATGGAGGCCGGATTTATAGATAGTTTCCGTCTTTTTAATAAAGAGCCGCACCAGTATACCTGGTGGAGCAACTTTGCCAATGCCCGCGATAATAACAAAGGCTGGCGTATAGATTATGCCATGGTAAGCGAGCCCATGCGCGACCGCCTTACCCGTGCCGTGATTTTGCCCGATGCCCGCCACAGCGATCATTGCCCTATTTTAGTAGAATTTGAATAAATCGAAAATTACAGGCAAGGTTATTGCAGCTATTTTTTACACCAATAAAACAACAATACATGAGGATTAAAACAATTTCGGCCGGGTTGCTTGCCCTGGCGCTCACCACAAGCTGTGTGAGCAAAAAGGTGTTTACCGACCTTGAAAACAAGTATGCCAATCTTAAAAAGGAAAACCGCCAGCTTAGCGATGAAAACACTACACTAAGCAAAGATAAAAATGCGCTCGACCTTAAGTCTAAAGACCTGCAAAGCCAGCTTGATAAGCTAAAGGCAGAACGCGATAAACTGGCAGGCGATTATGCTGCTACTAAAAACAGCCTTGATGCGATGAAAACCAGCTATGCCGCTCTTGAAAAAGAAAGTGGTAGTGCGCTGGATGCCAACGTTAAAAAGAACCGCGAACTGCTTGCCCAGCTTGAGGCCAAAGAAAAAGCCCTGGCTGCCGAGCAGGAAAGGCTTAACAAGCTTAGCGCCGAACTTAAAGAGCGCAGCGCCCGTGTAGACGAGCTTGAGGGTATTATGGCCTCTCAGGATGCCAGCCTTAAAGCACTTAAAGACAAACTGAGCAAAGCGCTTAACAGCTTTGAAGGCAAAGGCCTTACCGTAAGGCAGGAAAACGGCAAAGTATATGTATCTATGGAGAACAAACTACTGTTTGGCTCTGGTAGCTGGATTGTAGGTGCCGAAGGTAAAAAAGCGGTGGTTGAGGTAGCCAAGGTGCTTGCTGATAACCCAGAGATTGCCGTGCTTATTGAAGGCCATACCGATAATGTGCCGTATCAGGGTAACGGACAAATTACCGATAACTGGGATCTTAGTACCAAGCGTGCCACGGCTATTGTAAACATCATCCGTGAGAATAAAAAGGTTGACCCTAAAAACCTTACTGCGGCAGGCCGTAGCGAATATGCACCTGTAACAGAAAATACATCGCCGGAAGGCAAAAGCAAAAACAGAAGGATAGAAATTATCCTTACTCCTAAGCTTGACGAGATAAGCAAATTGCTTAACGAACTATAATTTAGATTATTCGATTCTTAGAATTTTAGATCGTATACACAAAACCCGCATAAAGCTATTGCTTTATGCGGGTTTTTAATTGAAATACAAAAATGAAATTATTCAAGCACTATTTTTCCGGTAACGGTACCCTTAGCGTGTGTTGCACGATACATGTAAACGCCTTTACTAAGTGCTGAAACATCAATGTTATTGATGGCTTGTGGGTTTTGAAGCACTAAAACCTGTTGCCCGGTTAACGATATCAGTTCAATGCTTTGGGGCTCGGTAGTGGTGCCAAAATCGAGTGTTATAAAGTCTGATGCCGGGTTAGGGAAAACGCGCAATGAAAAATGGGCTTTATCAGCGGTGTTTGCCATACGGTTAGATGTGGGGCCGGGGGCGCATTCCCAAAACTCGTTGGTGCTGCCATTGCCGCTATAACTGTTTAAATCAACGGTGGTATGGGTAACGGCATAGGTACAGTTTTTTATGCGCACACCGTTAAGGGCGCTGTTGTTAATGGTGTTATTTTTAATAATACAGCCGTCTTCGCCCCCTACATTGTTTTGAAACGTAATGCCCGAAAGGTTCTTGGTGCCGTTAATGGTACAAAACTGCACATCGGCACCATTTACATCATCAATGCCTATGCCGCCCACGCCACGTGTGCTCACATTATTTTCGTTGAATAAAGAGTTGCGCACAATACAGTTATCACTACCCAGGTCAATGGTAAGGCCTTCGCCGTGGTTTAAAAAGCAGTCGGCGCCCGTTATGTTGCTACCGGGACTGTTGTTTTGCGATATGCCCACCCAGCTGTTATGGTGCGATTTTACATTGGTCATTTCGTTAAAAGCAGCGCCGTCTAGTATAATACCACTCCTCCAGCTTCCGGGCCCGCCGGCACTGTTATTGCCGCAATCGGATACATTTACATTAATAAGATGGTTGTTGTTGCTAAAAACAAGTATGCCGGGGCCGCCCTTATCCTGGCCCAGCAGCCTGAAATCGCGTAGCGTGCAGTTGTTAATACCCTCTGCAATTACAAACGCAGCTACATCGGCACTTGTACCGTTTGTTTTCTGGATAATAGTGCTCATTCCCACGCCGCGTATTGTAATGGTTTTGTTAAGCGTAATGGCTGATGAAACATAGTATGTACCGGCCTGCAAATCGATAATTGAGCCGGCGGCAGCGCTGTTAATGGCCGCCTGGATGTTGTTTGTACCCGGCGGAACGGTAACTGCAAAAGCGCTAAGGCTAAAAGAAAAAAGCAATGTTAAAGCGGTAATTGTTTTCATAATGTTTATGGTTTAAGTTAATGATGTTGTTAAAAACCCATAGAGTTATTAACTACAACGTTTTCAAAGGTAGATTGAATGGGTATGCGGGCAGGGGTACAAGTGTTTCAATCTTTGTTCAAAATGTGCCAATATGATACAGATGAGGTGTTGTGAACAGATTTGTTGAGAAAGGGGATTTTTGTTTGATTATTAGATTGTTGGTATTTAGCAGATTTTTTTAAATGGCAAGCCTAAAGTTTTTTTGCTTACATTCAGCCTTTAAATCACTAAAATATTTACAAATGCCCGTAGTAATTATTTTGTTAATGTGCCTTATCCTATATTTTTGGGCGAAGGCCCAAAGAAACGGCGGCCAAAAAAAGACGAAGCGAAAGGAGGTAGATACCATTATGAGCAATGTTCAGGAGCGCATTGCAAAGGCTAATGGTGCTGCAATAGAACATTACTCGTTAGATAACATTACCGCACCGGGCGGCCTGCGCGATATACAGTACCAAAATGCCGATTTTATAAACAAGCACTGCACCCGCCTGGAGGATTTTGTTATTAATGATGAAATTACCGGGTTTGATTTGCTTAAGCTTGCCGAACTTAACGGTATTGACCTGCAGATAATGGCGGGGTGGTACCCGCTTGTTATTGAGCTTGTTAATGAGTTGTATAAAAACGGCTGGGATAAAAAAGTATCGTGCATTAAAGAAAAATATGCCGGGCTGCGTTTTCATGCCAGTGTACTCGATGCCGGAGGTGATGACATAACCGAAAAATATGAGCGTAAATCAGAGCGTGTTTGCGAAACCTGTGGCGAAGAAGGCCGGATAAGGTCTGACTCGGGATGGGATTATGTGGCCTGCCACAAACACTATATGGAAGACCGGGGCAGGATAACGGTACAGGACGGTGGCTTTACCTTTAATGCAAAGCCTTATACTTGGGCTGATGTAAAAGATATGCGCTTTGAAGACCAGAATAGTGATAAACGCTATAAGTTTATAGTTATAGAATGCCACAAAAGTATAGTGAACCATGCAGGCTGGACAGATAACAAGATGTATATAAAGAAAAGCACCATCGGTTACGGAAACTTCCTGAACCATATTAATAATCAATACCGTAGCCTTTCCTCCTCTTACATTGAAAATTTTGCTAATGTCGAATTTTGCGAGATATGCGGCTACAAGGCTGTGTATTTTGGCACCTGCGAATGCTGTGAAAATAAGGATTATAAAGCGTATAAAGACAGTTATGGCAGTAATATAGATGAAATGCCGCAAGAGTATATAATGAGGGAACAGTTAGAATGGACGGCAGTTGGGGGTGAGGGATATGAACAGGAGCACAAAACCTACATTAAAAACCCCGAATATATAATTTTGTACACCCCGCAGGAACTTGAGGCCTATAAGGCTGACACCTATTGGGATGAAGAATTGTAACAGAGCCACGCAGTTCAGTTTATGCATCAACTTTAAACTTTAAACGGTAACGTTGAACAATATTTAACCAAAACCTTTAAATTTGCCCGACTTATAAAAACATAAACCATGTTACAGACAGTATTTATCAGGGAAAACAGAGACAAAGTAGTAGCGGCGCTAAGCAAGCGTAACGTTGATTTTGCACCGCTTGTGGATGAGGTGATAGCGCTTGATGAAAAGCGCAGGCACACACAGGTGGAGCTTGATACCGTACTTTCTGAATCCAACAAGCTGTCTAAAGACATTGGCGAGCTTATGAAAGCCGGTGAAAAAGCCAAGGCGACCATTATAAAAGAGAAAACAGTACAGCTTAAGGCTAAGGAGGCTGAGCTAAAAGAAGCGCTTAAAACAGCTGCTGAAGAGCTTACGCAGGCACTATACAAACTGCCTAACACCCCTGCCGATATTGTGCCCACAGGCAAAACCCCAGAGGAAAACCTTGAGGTATTTGCTGCCGGTATAGTGCCCACCCTTTTTGATGGTGCACTGCCACACTGGGAGCTTGCCAAAAAATATGACATTATAGATTTTGAATTGGGTGTTAAGATAACCGGCGCAGGTTTTCCGGTATATAAAGGCAAAGGGGCAAGGCTGCAGCGCGCGCTTATTGCTTACTTTTTAGATAAAAATACCGCTGCAGGCTATAAAGAATACCAGGTGCCACACCTGGTTAACGAGGCTTCGGGATATGGCACGGGCCAGCTGCCTGATAAAGAAGGCCAGATGTATTATTCTGGTGCCGATGACCTGTACCTTATACCAACGGCTGAGGTGCCGGTAACCAACATGTTCAGGGATGTGATTATCGAAGAGAAAGACCTTCCGGTACTGTGCACGGCCTATACGCCATGTTTCCGCCGTGAGGCAGGTTCTTATGGTGCCCACGTGCGCGGCCTTAACCGCCTGCACCAGTTTGATAAGGTAGAAATTGTGCGTATAGAAAAGCCGGAGAACAGCTATGCTGCGCTTGATGGCATGGTAGACCACGTTAAAGAAATACTTGATGAGCTTAAACTGCCGTACCGTGTGCTGCGCCTTTGTGGTGGCGATATGGGCTTTGCTTCGGCTTTAACCTACGATTTTGAAGTGTTCAGCACTGCGCAGGACCGCTGGCTGGAAATAAGCTCGGTTTCTAACTTTGAAACCTTCCAGAGCACCAGGCTTAAGCTGCGTTTCCGCGATAAAGAGGGCAAAAACCAGGTGGCGCATACCCTTAACGGCAGCTCACTGGCATTGCCACGTGTGTTAGCAGGCATTCTTGAAAATTACCAGACCCCGGAGGGTATTGTTATACCTGAGGCGCTAAGGCCATATACCGGTTTTAATATTATAGATTAAGCATAATTGCTGAGATATTTTCTGAGACACGAATTTCACAAATTTGCACAAATCAATTCGTGTAAATATGTAAAATTCGTGTCTTATCTTTTCCTCAACCTTTACGAAGAAATTTTGGCATTAAAAATGTGTTAC
>JAZKDS010000207.1:0-2019 GCA_040387455.1 Bacteroidota bacterium | reverse complement strand
ATCCTGAAATTGGCGTAGTGCAGGATGAACCTAATGGCTTAGCCTATATTCCCGACTACAGAAATTGGAAGGCCATTAGCAGTACTGAACGCTTTGATAATGGCACTATGCGTATCATCTTCGGGAATGATATAGCCGTAAAAGCCATTCAAAATAACCAAACTAACCCCTGGCCAGACGGAACTAGCTTTGCCAAAACAGCCTGGAAACAAAATGTTTTACCTGATGGCGACATAACTACCGGGGCATTTATACAGGTAGAATTTATGGTAAAAGATGCCCAAAAGTATGCCGAAACTAAAGGCTGGGGCTGGGGACGCTGGAAAGGAAATGACCTGAAGCCTTATGGCGACAATCGTAATTTTGACAATGAATGTATAAAATGCCACCAGCCGGTGAAAAACCGTGACTATGTATTTACACCCCCCCTTTATCTATCTCCAAATATTAAAAATAAAAAATAATGAAATATTTAAATAACCTATTTCTTAGTTTAATGCTCATAGCATTAATTTCCTGTAGTGATGATAATCAAAAAAATGTAAACGTTAGCGCTTCAGTGCAGCGATCAGATGAATTGCCTGAAAACCCATTATTAATGATACCACTGACATCATCTGTCTCTCCGAAAAATAAAACTATGTCAACGCTGTATGGCAACAGTATAGCACGTGATCACGCTCAAAAAGATGCTGATTTACAGTATCCGGAAGGTACAATTCTTTATGAGGTAACATGGCATCAACAGGCGGATGAATTTTGGTTTGGGGCTAATATACCTAAAGAAATAAAATGCGTAGAGCGGGTTTCGGTTGATGATGATACATTTCATTACCAAATTTTTAAAGGAAAACCTTTAAAAAAAGTAGTTTCAGAAAATGATAGTTTGAGAATGAATTATATCACATCCCAAAAAATGGCTTTTACTCCATAAAGTTAAAGGGTTAGCTGAAGATGGGGTGAGATAAACGTATTTATAAAAAAAAGGCAAAACAGGTATTCTGTCTTACCTTTAAAAGGGGGGAATTACCACAAATTCTGTTTGCCATAGTCCTGAATATAAAAGAGATGAAACCGGCTACTACACAAAAAAGGATGTTTTTAAATCCACTTTAGGTTTACATTATGTTAATCAAATACGTTGTTTATATCCCACTCATTTTTCCATGCAATATTTATTGAATCTCCTTTAAAGGCTATAGGAAGCCAAATGTAGCGTGAATCAATTAGGTCTTTTTTATTCCATTTATCAAACATTGCAATATAGGCATCTTTTTTGCCAGATATATTTAATACATGGGTACTTTGACCATAAAATGTGATATTGGCATCTTTGCCCGAGCACGGGTTTCCCATTATTGTCCATTTACCCAGCATATTGTCTGAAGTGGCATATTCTGCCTGGTTAGGATCCCAGCCCGTACACCCCGACGAAAGTATGTAGTACTTATTATTATGCTTAAAAACAGCCGGGGCTTCTCTTGATGCCTTGATAAAATTGCGGGTAAATTTTCCTGACGGCTTAAGGTAATCATCGGTAAGCTGGCTGATATACAACGTCTCGTTATTTTCTGAAGAATACACATGGTATGCTTTGCCATCGTCATCTTTAAATAAGGTCATATCACGGCTCATAGCATTGTTGGGTTTTATAGAGCCAAGGTAAGTAAAGTTACCTGTAGGAGAGTCTGATACCGCTACACCCGCGGCAGCCTTTGAATAGTCATTACTATCTACATGCAGCCACATTATAAACTTTTTGGTCTTATCATTATAGATTACTTTTGGCCTTTCCAGCACCTTAGAAAAATGCAGGTCTGAAGCAGTATCCTTCATTTCGGGTTTTAAAACCAGCCCTTCAAACTTCCATTTTGTTAAATCTCTAGAGGAATAACAGGACACCCCGCCGGCTTCGGTACGGTAACATTCCCAATTTGGTACTTTTGGGTTTCTGTAAGTAGAATCGCCTTTGTATTCGCCATACCAATAATAAGTGCCGTTATGGTATAAAATACCGCC
>JAZKDS010000206.1:0-1537 GCA_040387455.1 Bacteroidota bacterium | reverse complement strand
GGAAAAGTGTACTTGCCTTTGCTTTGGCCTGTGCAGCAATTTCTACAAGTAACAGGGTAGAGGTAACCGCATCTTTATCACGCACGGCATCGCCCACCATGTAGCCAAAGCTTTCTTCGCCACCGCCAATGAACTCCTGCTCAGGGAAATCAACAATCATCTTGGCAATCCATTTAAAGCCGGTAAGGCCCACTTTGCATTCAATGCCATAAGCTTCAGCCAGTTCGTGCATCATTGGTGTAGATACAATGGTTGAACCGATAAACTGTTTGCCATCAATTTTACCTTGTTTTTTCCATTCCTGCAGCAAAAACTCTGTCATAAGTATCATGGTCTGGTTGCCGTTAAGCAATGTCATGATACCGTTACCGTTGCGCACCGCTACACCTAACCTGTCGGCGTCAGGGTCTGTACCTATAACAAGATCGGCATCTACCTGGTCTGCCAGTGCTACCGCCATGCTAAGCGCCTCAGGCTCTTCCGGGTTTGGCGATTTTACCGTTGGGAAATTACCATTTGGCACCGCCTGTTCTGCAACAATATGCACATTATTATAACCGGCATCTTCAAGCAAATCGGGTATAAGTTTAACCGATGTACCGTGTAGTGGGGTATATACTATTTTAAGGGCATCTTTAGCTTCCTGCGGCGTATTGAACGACGCATTAACTAATGAAGATTGTATAAACAGTTTATCTATATCGTGGCCAATATATTCTATCAGGCTTTCATTTGCGTTAAATTTAATCGCGCCATATTCCAGCGCTTCAATAACCTCAATAAGAGCTTTATCATGCGGAGGCACCAGCTGGCCGCCATCCTGCCAGTATACTTTGTAACCGTTATACTCGGGTGGATTGTGCGATGCTGTAAGTACTATACCGGCATGACAGTTAAGTTGTTTAACAGCAAAAGAAAGTTCGGGCGTAGGCCTTAGCTCTTCAAAAAGATATACTTTGATATTGTTAGCCGAGAAAACATCGGCAACTACTTTTGCAAGTGTATCACTGTTGTTACGGCAGTCATAAGCTATAGCTACTTTAAGCTCTTCACCCGGAAACTGGGCTGCCAGGTAGTTACTAAGGCCTTGCGTAGCCTTGCCCAGGGTATATTTATTAATACGGTTGGTGCCGGGGCCCATAACACCCCTCATACCACCGGTACCAAATTCAAGGTTACGGTAAAAGCTATCTTCCAGTTCTTTAGGAGAAGAGATTTTCATTTCATTAATGGCAGCCTGTGTTTCGCTGTCAAAAACCGGTGTAAGCCATACGTTAACTTTGTCTAAGATAGATTTGTCAATTTCCATGAGGATGAGCGTTTTTATTGTTGTTGATAGTTGATTTTTTAAAGTTATAAAGTTTCGCTGATTTTATAGCGTTCTTCATTGTTTTTTGTGCGAAGTATTATTTCGCCTAAAAACCCTGCTAAAAATAGCTGAGTACCTATAACCATGGTAGCCAGCGCAATATAAAACCACGGATTATCTGTTACTAACATGGCTTTTTGATGCATGCTGAGCATGTATAACTTAGAG
>JAZKDS010000205.1:0-7257 GCA_040387455.1 Bacteroidota bacterium | reverse complement strand
TTAGTAACGCGCAACATAGTGCCAAAAGGCAACTTCATGTGGGCGGCAGTATAATTACTGTTGTGAAATTTTTCTCCGCTACTGGTTTTTTGCCCGTTAAACTTATCGGCATAATAAGTAGCCAATACGTTTTTTTTGTAAAGTTTTAGCTCAGGTGCTACCGCATCGGCAGAATCTTTAACTATAGCCGTTAAGCCAGGGGTGGTTTCTTTTTTTACCGGGGCAACACTGGTTGTCGAAAATCCTGTTATAATAAATAACAACATTGCGGTACAGAAAACGATAATACTATTCTTCATAATAATTATAATTTTAAGGTGCATGTATTTAAACAAAGAGCATGCCAGGGGCAAAAAAGCTTGCGAAAAGCTTTAGGCTTTATCCTTTAGTCAAACCATTGGCCGTAAGGAATGCGGCTTAGCAACAGTGCCAGGCCTATAGCATAAAAAATGGCAATACTCTTAAATTTACGGCCAGATTCTCCGGCCTTTTTATGTTTAGACCATCCTATGGTAATAAGGATGATGGCTATTAAATTAATTAGCGGATGCTCTACAAAAATAAGCCTTAGGTGGCTGTCTTTCATTACAGCGCCCATACCGCCTGCCTTAACGGCATCCAGTAACGGATTTGTTATAAGTACCAGCAGGCCCACAACAAACTGTACGTGTGTAAATATTAGACCAATCATGGCTATTTGCCTGTCGCGCGGTATAAACGGCCTTTGCGAAGACAATCCTACAAAGGAGTTAAGCGTGGCAAGAAGTAAAAATACAAGTACCCCGTAAGCAAGGTAAGAATGCAGATCTAAAACCGATTCGTACATAGTTTTTGTTTTGTTGGACAGCAAATATAACAAAGCACGCCCGAAAAAACGCACTAAAAATATGTTATAGTATAATTTACGGCCTTTTTATACTCAGTCTTAATAGCTGATTTTCAACATAATTTTGGTAAAAACTATAAGTATACTCCAATACCCATAAAACAATTGAGCAGATACTCAAAAAATTTTAACCAAACGTAAGAATATGATAAAAATGAATGTGGGGTAAATTTATTGAATTCATAATGCGCTTCCAGGCATGCACATAAAGCAAAAAACCATCCCGAAGGATGGCTCTATTATCTTTTTTATCTGACAGTCGAAATATCGAATAATCTATTCAGTCGGTACATTAAGCATCGCCCAAAGCCTGTCTTTAAGCTCCGTAAGCCCCTGCTGCGCTACCGATGATATAAACATATACGGTGTACCGTTAAACTCTTTATCCAGCACCTGTTTCATTTCGGCCTTAAGCTCATCATCAAGCATATCGCTTTTAGATACTACCACAAGCCTGTCTTTATCAAGCATTTCGGGGTTGTATCGTCTAAGCTCATCCAGCAAAATTTCATACTGCTCCTTAACATCTTCGGCATCGGCCGGAATTAAAAATAACAGCGTGCTGTTACGTTCAATATGCCTCAGGAAGTAATGCCCCAGGCCTTTACCTTCGGCAGCACCCTCAATAATACCCGGTATATCGGCAATTACAAAAGACTGGAAGTCTCTATAGGCCACAATGCCCAGGTTAGGCTTAAGCGTTGTAAACGGATAATCGGCAATTTTAGGCTTGGCAGAAGTAAGCACGCTTAACAGTGTACTTTTACCCGCGTTAGGAAAGCCCACAAGGCCCACATCGGCAAGTACCTTAAGCTCTAATAATATATCGTGCTCTTCGGCCGGCATACCCGGCTGGCTGTATCTTGGCGTTTGGTTGGTAGAGCTACGGAAGTGCCAGTTGCCCAGACCACCTTTACCACCTTTAGCTATAATCCTTTTTTCTCCTTCTTCGGTTATTTCAAACAAAACCTCACCGGTTTCTTTATCTTTAACCACAGTACCCAGCGGCACCTCTATAAATTTATCTTCACCATCGGCACCGGTACTACGTGCGCTACCGCCGTCGCCACCGTGGCCACCTTTAATATGGCGTGCAAATTTAAGGTGAAACAACGTCCATAATCCTTTATTACCCACAAGGTATACGTGGCCGCCACGGCCGCCATCGCCACCATCGGGGCCACCTTTTTCAATAAACTTTTCCCTGTGCAGGTGTGTAGATCCCTTACCCCCTTTTCCGGAGGATACATATATCTTTACATAGTCTACAAAATTTCCTTCTGTCATCTCAATACTGCCTTTAGGGTTTAACGTTCAAAGTTTAAGCGTGCAAAAGTACGTTATTTTTCTTGAAAGTTAGCTAAAAGCCTGTGTTTGGTTAATAAACCCACGCCACAGGCACTATCTTTGCACTACAATTGCCCATTGAAAACTACTACCGCATGAAAATTATTCCGCTCTTAGAAGGCATCTTTACCGTAACCAAAGACAAGATTTTTACCCCGATAACCCGCGAAGAAGTTAACACTACTGCCCCGGGACTGCTCACCATGGGCATATGCCCGTTTTTAATTGTATTACAGGATGACCTTATTCTTTTAGATGCCGGCCTGGGCTTTACAACTAACGGAAAAGCCACAATTGTACAATTAATAGAAGCTGCAGGCTACACCGCCCATGATGTTACCAGGGTATTGCTGTCGCACCTGCACAAAGACCACTCAGGCGGGCTTGGCACAATAACCGAAGATGGCTTTACACCCAACTTTGCAAATGCCCAGGTGTATTTACAGGAAAATGAGCTTAAATATGCGCTAGACCAAATAAGCAGCCACTCCTTTGACCAGAATATATTAGAACACATTGCCGCCATGCCCAACCTTGTTTTTATGGATGAAAAAGGCACTATAGGAGACTTTATAACCTATGAGGTTACAGGCGGGCACACACCGTTTCATCAGGTATTCTGGATAACAGAAGAACAACAAACGGCCTTTTATGGCGCCGACAACCTGCCGCAAAAAAGTTACCTGAAATTTCATATTGCATATAAATCTGACTTTGATGGCAAAAAAGCCATGGAAGACCGCCAAAACTGGGAACAACAGGCTAAAGTTGAAAACTGGACCGTTTTATTTTACCACGACATTAGTAAAAATGCAGCAAAACTCTGATTTTGATGCACAGCAAAAGCGCCGGCAACTAAGTTGCCGGCGCTTTATATATAGGTAGTTTTATGTTTTATAAATCCTGCTTACTACCCCCTTGTCAACCATCCGCTGCGGCTGGCCGTTGCAATGGCATAAGGTGTAATCCAGAACAGGCCAAAGGTAAACAGTATACTATAAGAGTAAGCCCAGAACGATCCGCTCAGGTTATACCTCCTGGCATAAAAGAACACGCTAAAGCTTGAACTTATTAATATACCAAACAGTGTTGTGGTTAAAAATATAACCGGGTGCATGCATATCAATACAAACATCAGCAACACAAACGGATAGGTAAGCACCATGTTTAAAGCCTGGTCAAAAAACAATATCCTGGTACCAATTCTTGATTTTTGAGTCCTGAATTTTGTAAATACAAATTTAGCCATCATCAGGTTTTCGCGCACGTTGCTCCTGCCCCAGCGAATAAACATTTTATACAGTCCCTGATATTCTTCGGGCACATTAGTAAGCACATAGCTATTTCTCTGGAACAGTACATGAAAACCCTGTTTCATAATCATGTTGGTCATGGCACGGTCTTCACCAATATCACTCGCCTGGCCGTTAAACGTTTGGTTAATCCAGTCTTCAAGGCAGTTAAACACGGCTTCTCTGCGGTAAGCAGAAAGCGCCCCCGGCGTACACAGTACAGAACCCAACACGCTTTGCGCCGAACGCATAAACTCAAAGCTAAGCACAAAGCTAACATTAAGCATTTTAGGTATTATGGCCTTATCATTATTAAGCACAAGCACATTGCCTGCTACTGCACCACAATTTTTGTTTACCACAAACGGGCTCACTAAGTTGCGCAGTGTATCTTCTTTAACTATCGAGTCGCTGTCTACAGTTACAAAAACCTCGCCGTTACCCAGGTTAAAGCCACGGTAAAGGGCATGCCTTTTACCCATGTTTTTAGGCTGTTTTAAAATGGTTACGCTATCGCCTAAAACCTCTTTAGCTTTTATCATCCACTGCCATGTATCGTCTTTACTACCATCATCTATAGCAAGAAGCTGTAGTTTTTCGGCAGGATACTTACTGGCCACAAGGCTCATTAAGGTATCATATACAAGGCGGCCCTCATTATAAGCCGGTACAATAACGGTAACACTTGGCAACCTGTCATCTGAAACTGATTTAACAGGCTTGTATTTAAGATATAGCACCACATTAAATAAAAAGAACAACAGCTTATAGGCCAATAACACAGTGGTTATGGCTATAAAGTAAAAGCCCCAGGTAGTGCTAAGCCTTTCAAGGTGCAGTTTTTCCAGCTCGGGTTGTAATTCATATATAAGGTAGGCTGCAACCAATAACAATATAATGGTGCTGGCCAGTATAATAACGCGGGTTGTATCTAAACCCCTTGTTTTACCAACTACCTTTTGTGTAAGGCTGTCAGGTTCGGCAGGGCTCGGGCTACTATTTTTAAATTGGGGTTGGTTTGCATGGTAAGTTTCTGTCTCCATTGTGTAAGGTTTTAATTTATCTAAAGGCGCATAAAAAATCAGTAAAAGCCTTTAAACAAGAAAACTTATTACTGACGCTATAGATAAACCAACCATCATGCCACCAAAACAACATTCACAAAATCAACAACTTACATGTTTTTAACAAAATTTTTTCTGTGGAAAATTTCTACACTTTAATGTTACGTTCCCCACAATTAAGATAGCTTTAACATATTGAAATTCAACCAAAAACAAAAAGCCGACCCAAATGGCCAGTCTTAAATCCCCGGGGAAAATTCGGGGGTTTATACTATATATAGTTAGTTAAACTTATTCTGCTTCATCCAGCTTGCACAACGATCAAACCAGTAATCGTTTGTAGTAGCATTATTAAGCCCAAAACCGTGCCCGCCGCTTTGGTAAATATTCATGGCGCCCACTATTTTTTTAGCCAGCAGGGCCTCATAAAACAACAGGCTATTTTTTACATCTACAATATCATCGTCTTGGCAGTGCATTAAAAACAGCGGTGGCACATCTGCCTTTACCTGCTTTTCGTTAGAAAATAAATCTATGGTTTTTTGATTGGCTTTTGCCCCGATAAGGTTTTCTTTAGAGCCCTGGTGTGTAGTAACCCCCATGCTTATTACCGGATATATTAATATTGCAAAATCAGGGCGCACGCTTATACCGCTTTTAACAGGTATAACAGGTGCATCATAATGGGTGGCTGCGGTTGCGGCAAGGTGCCCACCGGCAGAAAATCCTGCAATACCCACTTTGGCAGGGTCTATGCCCCACTTGACGGCATTTTCGCGCACCAGTTGTATGGCGCGCTGCGCATCCTGTAGCGGCCCTATAGAGCGGTCTGTCATTATCTTATCGCTGGGCAGGCGGTATTTAAGCACAAACGCAGTAACACCGGCTTCGGCATATTTTTTAGCTATGGCCACACCCTCATGCTGGTAGGCCAAAAAGCTATAGGCACCGCCCGGGCAAACAATAATAGCCGTGCCGCTTGCCTTACCCTTTTCAGGGAAAAACGATAAAAGCGTAGGGATACTTACCTGGGTTATATTACCATTTTTATCGGTTATCTCTTTATAATCAGCCGGTGTAGGCTTGCTGTTGGGTATAGCGCCTTGATATAATAAAATGGTATCGTTTTGCTGAGCGACGCCTGTACAGGCCTGCAGCATAAATGATATGATTAAAGCGAATTTGTAAGAGGCTTTGACGTATAGTTTCATTGTTCTACTAAATAAGTTATAGTTACAAATGTAGCATTTTAAGGAAGTTGGCAATTACCCTAAAACAAAAATCGCCGGGAGTTAGCTTCCGGCGATTTTTTATGTTATTTAGTATTTTCTCTTCTATGGAACGTACTCAAAAAGCACCCCCCCTACGGGCACCCCTCAAGAGGGGAATAGCTTCACTCAGATTAAGAATACTGATTACTCCTTAAGCGTTCTAACCACCACTTTATCAATCTTAACGCCATCCATGTTTACCACTTCAAGCTCATACAGGTTCCAGGCCAGCTTTTCGCCTACTTTAGGTATATAACTTAGCTCTGTCATTATAAGGCCGCTTACGGTAGTAACCTCATAATCGGTAGTAAGCTCATCAAGGTCAAAATAGGTAAGGAAGTCGTGCAGGGGGTAATGCCCGTCTACCAGCCATGTACCATCTTCCTGCGGGGTAAGCTGAAACTCGTCTTCATAAAAATCAGACGCATCGCCCACAAGCGCTTCTAATATATCGTTTAATGTAATAATACCCTGAAAAACACCATACTCATCGGTTACCAGTGCATAGTGCACTTTTGTTTTCTTGAATATTTCGAGCGCTTTATAAGCCGATGTATGCTCTATAAGGTATACCGGCTCTTTAATAATCTCTTTAAGATTGAAATTTGACCTTTCATAATTGGCAAAAATATCCTTAAGCAGCACTATGCCTATAACATCATCAAGGTTGCTGCCTTCTGCCACAGGGTATACCGAGTGCAGTTCCTCCAGCATGGTTTCGCGTATACGGTCTTTATTATATTCGGTAGATAAATAACTAACCGATTTGCGGTGCGTCATGAGCGAGTTTACCTTACGGTCGCCAATATGAAAAACGCGTTCCATAATGTCGTGCTCAATTTCCTGTACCTCGCCACCTTCGGTACCTTCTTTTATAATGGCCTTAATTTCTTCTTCCGTAACCTTGCCATCTGCCGTAGGGCGAATGTTGAATATCTTCATTAACCCATCTGTACTAATGGTAAGCAACCATATAAACGGCGCGGTAATGATAGAGATGTACTTCATGGGCAGCGCTACCAGCTTGGCAATGCTTTCGGGGTAAGTAAGCCCCACCCTTTTAGGTAGCAGTTCGCCTAAAACAAGCGAAAAGAACGTAAGTATAACCACTACTATACCCACGGCAACCTGGTTAGCATAAGGCTTAAGGGCTGCAAAACTTTCTACAAAAACCTGTACGTCATCGGTTACTTTATCGCCGGAATAGATACCCGTCAAGATGCCTATAAGCGTAATACCTATTTGTACTGTAGAAAGAAATTTATTAGGTGCATTGGCAAGGTCGAGCGCGGTTTGGGCAGCGGCATTGCCTTTTTTTGCGGCTGTTTCCAGGCGGTTTTTTCGCGCAGAGATAAGCGCGATTTCGCTCATGGAAAAAACCCCGTTTAAAATGATCA
>JAZKDS010000204.1:9980-15261 GCA_040387455.1 Bacteroidota bacterium | reverse complement strand
ATGAATGGCGAAAGCCTTGACGTATCTGAAGGGCCGGGACCCGATGGCGATGCTTTTATAAACTGGATAACTGTACAGGATGGCGAGCGGTATTATATTATTGTAGACCGTCCGCATGGCTTTGGTAATTTTAATATCTCATTTACAGGTACAGCTACTTTTCATGACATTCCTGTTTTTTTAAACCCGGACAACATTCCGCTGGATATGTCCGATTGCGACAGTAATAACCAGTACGCTCCTGAATTTGCTTTTGACCTTACACAATATGAGGCAATGTTTATAGGTACACAAACCTATGCAGAGGTTACCTATCACTTAAATAATAATGATGTTACCACGGGCGAAAATCCTATAGTAAGTCCGGAAAATTTTCATAATATCCAAAACCCTCAGGTTATTTATGCCCGGATGACCAATACCGTTACCGGTTGTTTTTCTACCGAAACATTTACCGTTAGCCGTGATATTTTTCCTGCCGGAGAGCCCGACGACCTTTTGCTTTGCGACCCGGATAACGATGGCTATGAAGTTTTTAACCTTACCCAAAACACAGCCAGCGTAATAGATGGCCAGCCGGGTTGTGTAGTTACTTATTATAACAATCTTCAAAATGCGCATGCAGGCGTTAGCCCTATTGCTACCCCGAGCACCTACCAAAACCAGGTACCCGGCGGTGAAACCATTTATGCAAGGCTAATGAAAACCAACGGTTGCCTGGGCTATGATCTTAAAACTTTTACCATTACTGTTTCCGGGCCTGAACTTCAAAACCCCACCAATATAAACATAAACCTTTCTGATTGCGATGATTATGGTGCTGATGACGAGGCTACCCTTTTTGACCTGACCACGCATCAGGCCATGTTTAACGGAAGCCAGCAAAATACCACCTTTACCTACCACACTAACCCAACCGATGCCGTTACAGGCAACAACGCTATAAGCAGCCCGCAGACGTATTTAAATACGTCAAACCCGCAAACGGTGTATGTGCGTATAAAAGATAACATTACAAATTGCAGCACCTATGTGGCCTTTACACTTACGGTGAACAGCGCTGTTGTAGCAGCATCGCAGCCCTTTTTCGCCTGTGATTATGATGCTGATGGCCAGGAAACAGCAAACCTTACAGAGCATAATACCATTATTCAAAACGGCAACACTACAGCTATAGTAACCTACTATTTAAGCGAATCTGATGCCGAAAATGAAACAGGTGCTATAACAACTTTCTCTGCCACATATACACCGCAAATAATCTGGGCAAGGCTTGAAGGCACCCAGGGATGCTTTGGGCACGATGTGGTTTCGTTTACCGTGCAGGCTACGCCCGTGCCGGTTGCAAACAATCCGCAAAACATAGACATCAACCTTAAAAAGTGTGATGATGATGCCATAGATGATAGTGCCACGGCATTTAACCTTACCACGCATCAGGCCATGTTTATTGGTAGCCAGACCGCTGTAGAGGTTAGTTACTACACCTCTTTAGAAAATGCCCAAAACGGCACTTTCCCTATAGGTAACCCGCAGGCTTATGTAAGTACGGTGCCGCTTAAAACCATATACGTGCGCATGGCCAACCAGTATGGCTGTCCCATTATTTTTGATTTCACCCTTGAAATTGAAAATGTGCTGTTTCCCGGGCAACCCATCAACCTGAGGTTGTGCGACGATAATAAAACCGGCTTTAATGTATTTGACCTTTCTCAAAACGATGCCCTTGTAAAAGGCACTACTCCTACCGCTACTACCGTGACTTATTACACAACGCAGGCCAACGCGCAAAATGGAGTAAACCCCTTACCTACACTGTATCAAAACCAAACACAGTATGGCCCGCAGGTAATATGGGCCCGCCTGCAAAGCACAACCGAATGCCAGCAGCATACACTAAAACACTTTACCATAACGGTTACGCCGCTGCCTTATTTTGAAAACCCGGCCAGTATAAACCTCAACCTGGAAGATTGTGATGATTATGGTGCTGATGACGAGTCTATGCTGTTTAACCTCACCGTGCACGAAACCATGTTTAAGGGGTTCCAGATTAACATGCAGTTTTCTTATTACACCAATGCCTCTGATGCGGCTTTGGGCAATAACCCAATACCAAGCCCGCAGGCTTATGCCAATATAGCCAATCCGCAAACCATATATGTAGCGATGAAAAGCACTACTACAGGCTGCCGCAACATACTGCCGTTTGACCTTATTGTTACAAACCTTGTTACAGCAGGAACTTTACCTCCGCTGGTACAATGTGACACTGATGGCAATGGGCTGGAAACGTTTGACCTTACCCTAAACAATACTACCGTACAAAACGGCAACACTACAGGTGCAGTAACCTATTATACATCTGAGGTTAATGCCCAAAATGAAACCGGCGCCATAACTACCTACCAGGCCACTTATACACCACAAACACTATGGGCAAGGCTTGAAAACACTGTGGGCTGTTATGGGCACGATATTATATCGTTTAGCGTGCAGGCCATGCCATTACCGGTATTTAACATTACCCCGGGCACCAATGTTAACCTTACACTGTGCGATGAAGATGCTAACAGTAATAACGCCACAGCTTTTAACCTTACCACGCATCAGGCCATGTTTATTGGCACACAAACAGGCATGCAGGTTACCTACCATACCACAGCCCAGGATGCGCAAAATGGCACATCGGCTATTGGTAATCCGCTGGCTTATATAAATACCTCGGTACTGCAAACGATTTATGTGCGCATGGAAACCTTAGGCGGATGCTATTCGGTATTTAGTTTCACTCTGGAAATATTAAATCCTTTGTATCCGGGTGAGCCGCTTAATATGATATTGTGCGATGATAACAAAACCGGCTTTAACCTGTTTGACCTTACCCAGAATGACACCCTGATAATTAACGGCACGGCAAATGGCGTGGTAAGCTATTATGCAAGCCAGGCCGATGCTCAAAACAGCATTAACCCCATTACAGGGCTGCACCAAAACCAATGGGCCTATGTGCAGCAAATTATATGGGCGCGCCTTGAAAGCAGCGCCGGATGCCTTACCTATCGTCTGGTAGCCTTTACCGTTAAAGTACAGCGCCTGCCGCAATTTATAAATCCGCAAAACATTGTGTTTAACCTTCAGGATTGTGATGATGATGCAGTAGACGATAATTCAACCGCATTTGACCTTACAACGCATACTTCAATGTTCCTGGCCAACCAGCCCAATATACTGGTTAGCTATCACACCGATGCCGCCGAAGCTGCCCTGGGCACTAATGCTATTGCTGCCCCTGATGCTTTTGCCAATACATCAAACCCACAAACGCTATATATACGCTTTTATAGCACAATGACCGATTGTTATAATGTATTGCCGTTTAGCATAGAGGTTATAAACCCACTGGAAGCAGGCGAACCCGAAAACCTTGAAATGTGCGATGTTTTTGTAAACGGCCACCAAATGTTTAACCTTGACCTTAATACAGCAGCCATTCAAAACGGGCAACCTAATACACAGGTTACCTATTATGCCAGCCAAGAAGATGCTGAAAACGAGGTTAGCCCTTTAAACATTTATTTCATGAATGCCCAGGCATATACTATACAAACCATTTGGGCCAGAATTGAAAACATAAGCGGGTGCTACGGCCACGATATAACCTCTTTTACCATTGATGTATTAGAACTACCCGATGTTGCACATACTATAGATATACATGATTTTACGGTTCAGGATAACTCCATAACCGTGCACATGGCAAATAATCCATCTGATTTTGAGTTTTCGTTAGATGGACTGCAATATACCGATGATAACTTTTTCAACAATCTGGAAGCAGGCATTTATACGGTATACATCCGCTCTAAAAATGGCTGTAAAACAGTATCAGAAAAAGTGGTTATACTTAATTATCCTAAATACTTTTCGCCTAACGGAGACGGGATAAATGAACATTGGAATGTATATTTCCTCTCATATTATCCCGGTGCCCGCGTAAACATCTTTGACCGCTACGGCAAGCTTATTAATAGCTATTGGGGCAGCGAAAAAGGATGGGATGGCACCTATAATGGCCATAACCTGTTTGCTACAGACTATTGGTTTGTACTGGAACTGGAAGGCGGGCGCAACATCAAAGGGCACTTTTCGCTGGTGCGCTAATATTAAAACAAACAAAATAATGCCGGCACAATTATCATGAAACATACCGCCACCTTACTATTATTATTTTATTCGCTGGTTTCATTTTCGCAAAAAGAAGCCAACAACTGGTATTTTGGCAGCAATGCCGGAATAAAGTTTCTTGATGATGGCTCCGTGCAAATACTTACCGGGAGCCAGATGGTTACTAATGAAGGTTGCAGTACCATATCAGACTCTGATGGTAACCTGCTTTTTTACACTGATGGCCGTACCATTTGGGATCGTAACCATGTGGTTATGCCCAATGCCAATTATGCGGCAGGCACGGGCCTTTTAGGCGACCCTTCGAGCACGTTATCAGGTATTATTGTACCTAAAAAAGACAACCCCAACATTTATTATGTTTTTACGGTAGATGAACCGCATCAAACAAACGCCACCACATATCCGGCACAATATGTAGGCTCTTATAATGAGCAGGGCAATATACAGTTTCAGCCTGCAGCAGATGACGGTTTTAACAACGGGCTTAACTACTCTGTTGTCGACTTATCTGTTATCGGAACTAACGGCAGCATAGGCGATGTTACCACAAGCAATGTACCGCTGTTAACCTACGACCCAAACAATATAGAAGAAGCAAAATATAAGTGCTCAGAAAAAATTACGGCTGTTAAAAATTATAACGGCACGGGCTTTTGGGTATTGTCTCATTTTATAGATAAATTTTACACCTTTTATGTAGATCAAAATGGGGTTAACAGTACACCCATAGTAACGCAAATTACACCTGTTGTACCTACATCGGGCTACAGGCGCAACGCCATAGGCTGCATAAAAGCATCGCCAGATGGTAACTATATAGCCATAGTGCACCAACAACGCGGCACTGTTACAGGCGGCAACGCATCTAATGGCTGTGTATACCTTTATAACTTTAATAATGAAACCGGTGCAATATCAAATCCGCAATTGATTATAGAAAACATAAATCCTTATGGCATTGAGTTTTCTGCGCAGACAAAAAAGCTGTATGTTTCTACCAACAGCGCGGTATGGCAGTTTAACATGCTTAGTACAGATATACCTGCATCTGGAGTAGTTGTAGCGCAAGGCGTTTCAGACAGTGCCATGC
>JAZKDS010000204.1:6844-9970 GCA_040387455.1 Bacteroidota bacterium | reverse complement strand
TGCAACTTGGCCCTAACGGAAAAATATATAAAACCGTTAACGGATCTGCGCTACTGGATGTAATTAACGACCCTGAAGAAGACGGTATTCTTTGTAACTATTTACAAAATAGCTTTGCACTTGAAAGTGGCACCTTTGGGGTTTTTGGACTTCCCCCGTTTATAACATCGCTGTTTTCGGCCTCTATAACATTTCACAACACCTGTCTGGGTGACAGTACAGCATTTGAACTGGCCGTTAACAACACGTTCGACTCTGTTTCATGGGATTTTGGCGATGGATCTCCTGCGTCTGCCGATACAGCGCCAGAGCATATATTTGCGGCTACAGGCACCTATAATATTGTAGCAACCATTACCCGACAGGGCGAAACCAGTACTGTATCAAGAGAGGTTATTATACACGCAGTGCCCGTTGCAAATGTAGCTCCGGCACTAATTGAGTGCGACCCTAATAATGACGGTCTGGCTTCTTTCACGTTATCTAACAATAACGCGGCACTTTTAGGTTCGCAAAATGCCGCCGATTTTACCATAAAATATTACACCTCTGAGACCGATGCCATTGCAAATAATGTTACAGCACTTAGTGCAAGCGCATATACTAATACATCTAACCCTCAAACGGTATGGGCACGTATACAGAATAATGCCAATGCATCCTGCTATGCGGTAGGTTCGTTCCAGATTATAGTATCAAATACACCTACACTTGGCACCGATAGCTTTGCCACATGTGATGACGATACAGATGGTGATGATGTTAACGGCAAGGCAACTTTTAGCCTAAACGATATTACCACAGCGTGGGTAGAAAGTACAGGCTTTACAACTACCTATTATGCCACACAAACCGATGCCGCAGTGCCGCAAAACCCGTTAGCTCAAAATTTTTATACTACAACACCCAATGCACAAACCATTTATGGCCGCATAGTTAATGATACTTATACAAACTGTATAACCATTTTACCGGTTACGCTTACCGTTAATCCGCTGCCTGCAAAGGTGCTGGATGCCGTGCTTGTACAATGCGACCCCGGCTTTAACCCGGATGGCTTTACACCATTCAACCTGACAGAAGCCGATGACTATTACACTAATGGCGATACAAATTTTTCTGTAGCTTACTTTATTGATGATGCAACTGCACTGACAGGCACCAGCCCAATAACAGGGTCGTTTACAAACACGGTTAATCCACAGGTTGTAAGCGCTAAAGTTATTAATGCTACTAGCGGCTGCTACAGGATACTGCCTTTAGAACTTCAGGTTACGGCTAATGTTTTTGCAGCGTCAGAACTTGAACGTTGTGATGATGATGGCACCGAAGATGGCTTTGCTGAGTTTGACCTTACCCTGGCAGGCTTTGAAGCTCCGGGCCTGACGATAGTATACTATCCTGATCTCGATAATGCACTGATGGAAGAAAATGCCATTGGCACAACCTATACTAACCAAACAGCGGTACAGCAATCGGTTTTTGCAAGGATAGAGCAAAATAACCAGTGTATGGCAATACGCGAAATTATACTTCATGTGCGTCCGTTGCCGAATATCGAAATTGAAGATACCGATATTGTATGCCTTAACACTATGGATTTTATAAGGCTTGACTCCGGCATTACAGTTAATGCTCAAAACTATACCTATGCATGGAGCACCGGAGCTACTACACGTACTATTATGGTAAACCAGCCGGGCACATATAAAGTTACCGTTACTGATATTACACATGCTACCCTTTGCAACAAGCTACGCACCATAACCGTAGTACCCAGCAACATTGCCCACATTGACGACATAGAGGTTGTAGACCTTACCGAGAATAATACCATTACACTATATGTATCGCCCATAGGCGGTGTAAATACAACCTACCTGTATAGCCTTGATGCACCTAACGGACCATGGCAGGAATTGCCTTATTTTGAAAATGTAGTATCTGGCATACATAGTGTATATGATGTAAATGGGTGCGGTATTGTAAGCCAGCAGATAGCCGTACTGGCCATACCTAAATATTTTACACCTAATAATGATGGCACTAACGATTACTGGCACATAACCGGTATAAATGGCATTAACTATAATAACAGTAAGATTTTTATTTTTGACCGATACGGCAAGCTCTTAAGTGATGTTAAAGCCACAGGCCCGGGATGGGATGGTTCTTATAACGGCCACGATATGCCAAGTACTGATTATTGGTTTTTGTTAAACCTGGAAGATGGCCGTACTGTAAAAGGGCACTTTGCAATGATTAGATAGCTGTGGGCCTCAACGATTCGTTTTATGTCGAATCCAACTTCCGAAAGTGAAATATTAAGCGTTTTTTTGCTCAGCTAAAAGCCGAAAGCTCTTTTGCAGGATCCCATAGCAGTGTGTCAAAATTAACCACTTTGTAGTCTTTAATTTTTACACCTTCGCTTTCCAGGAGTTGCTGCATAAGGTTTGTGCCTTCAAAATGGTGCTTACCGGTTAAAAGGCCTACGCGGTTTACTACCCGGTGTGCAGGTACATCTTCAAGCCCGTGGGCGGCATTCATGGCCCAGCCCACCATTCGGGCAGAGCGTGCTGCACCAAGATATTTAGCAATGGCACCATAACTGGTAACACGCCCATAGGGCACCAGCCGCACTACATTATACACTTTTTCAAAAAAGTTATCCTGCTGGTGTGCCATATGTTAATGATTTTTTATGATGCGCAAAGCCGTCATTATGGCAATAATACCGGTTATAGCGCCTATAAAGTAGTTTACATTTCGCATAAAAAATTCTGTTTTATGCTGAAACTTTTTAAAGAACACAATATAAAGGTAAAACACTAAATAGGCGGCACTTACAATACCTGCAACAAATAAGAATATGGTGAGGTTATTAAATTCAAACAGCTTATATGCAGTAAAAGATACACTTATAAAAACATAATAAGGTATAGGGAAAAAGTTAAGCGCCGATAGCATAGCTCCTAAAAAATAGTTACCTGTCTTACTGCGTTTTTTAATAAGCTCATCATTAGATTTTTTCTTTTTACCTTTTTTCGCAAAAAACAAAAAGTATATAGTAAGGATTCCAAAAATAACCACACCAACTTCTTCAAGAGTAGAAAGAATTTCCGGGCT
>JAZKDS010000204.1:2828-6834 GCA_040387455.1 Bacteroidota bacterium | reverse complement strand
AGAGCTATATAAGCCTGTACAAACACTACAGTAGCAGCACCCCATGCAAATATAAGGGCATTGGTGCGGCCTTCTTTAAGGCTCACTTTTGCAGCCGTCATATTAAGCAAACCAGGAAGCAGCGTGCCTATAAACGAAATTAAAAAACCCGCTACTACCGGTAGGATGTACTCCATGCTATTTTATTTTAAACCTTATATATGTTATGGCTTTGTCTTTTTCAAGATATTGCTGCTCATAAAATGTTTGTATTGTAGTAACAATCTCCGGCGAGCCTTCGTTACGGTAAACATTATGGTTAGCATACAATATTAAATGCCCCTGCCCATGCAGTAAACCAAGGGTATAGCCATGCATAAACTCACTATCGGTTTTAAGGTTTACAACCCCATCCGGCTTTAATATTTTTTTATAACGCTGTAAAAACTCACTGTTTGTAAGCCTGTGCTTGGTGCGTTTGTATTTTATTTGCGGGTCAGGAAACGTAATCCATATTTCGCTTACCTCGCCTTCGGCAAAAAAGTGCTCAATAAGCTCTATTTGTGTGCGAAGAAAAGCCACATTATCAAGCCCCTGCCCTACAGCTGTTTTTGCACCACGCCAAAAACGTGCACCTTTAATATCAATACCTATGTAATTAGCCTCCGGATAGCGCTCGGCCATACCTATGGTATATTCGCCTTTGCCACAACCCAGCTCTAAAACAATAGGTTTGTCATTTTTAAAAAAATCGCTGTTCCATTTGCCCTTTAGTTCAAAATTTCCGGCCATTGCATCTTCCCTTGTGGGCTGTAATACGTTGCCAAATGTTTCATTTTCTCTAAAGCGTTTCAGTTTATTCTTGCTTCCCACTACTAAAATTAAATTTTTGGTAAAATTAACGAAATATATGGCACTGGAAATAATTTTAGATTGCAGTTATTAAATACTTATCAAAAAAACAGCCTGTTTTGCAAACCAAGAAGAAAATTTTAGTAGCTCCGTTAAATATGGGGCTTGGGCATGCTACACGCTGTATCCCCATTATAGAAGCGCTTGACAGCCATGGCTATCAGCCCATAATAGCATCTGACGGTGCCGCACTTGCCCTGCTTAAAAAAGAATTTCCGCAGCACATAGCAATAGAATTGCCCGCTTGCCGCATAGAGTATCCTTACAAGGGCGCCTTTTTTAAAGTTAAGCAATTGCTGGGCATGCCGCGCATATTAAGAATAGTGGCAAGAGAACGCAAATATGTAAGCCAGTTGGTAAAAACCATGGGGATTGAAGGTATAATTTCTGATAGCCGCCCCGGCGCCAGATGCCCGGGCATACCCAATGTATTTATTACACACTTGCTTAACGTGCCAGGCGACACCACATTCATAACTGCCGAGCTGCACAAGCAGTTTATAAGGCAGTATACCGAATGCTGGGTGCCCGATGTTAAAGGCAGCCCTAACCTATCAGGCCGTTTGGGCCATACCGATGATGCATCGCTTAACCTTAAGTATATAGGCCCTATGAGCCGTCTGCAGAAAAAACCTGCAGAAAAAAAGTATGATCTTATGGTACTGCTTAGTGGCCCCGAGCCCCAACGTGCCCAGCTGGAAGAAAAGCTTACTAAGGATTTATTTGGTTATCCGGGCAGTGTAATTTTTATAAAAGGAATAGTAGAAGAGGATGAAAAGCAGGAAAAGCGCGGCAACATATTGTTTTATAACTTTATGAATACTGATGCACTGGAGCAAACATTTAACGAAAGCGAAATGGTGCTGTGCCGTAGTGGCTACACAACAATAATGGATCTTGCCAAGCTGGGTAAAAAAGCTTTTTTTATACCTACCCCAGGGCAGTACGAACAGGAATACCTGGCTAAAAAATTAAAAAAAGCAGGACTGGCACCCTATGCCCAGCAAAAGAACTTTAAGGTAAAAGATTTAGCAAAAACCAGCTTTTATAAAGGCCTAAAAGAAATAAACGGCATTACCAAATGGAAAGATTTATTTTGTCTTTTCGAGAGTAAAGCTAAACTCTGAACCCTTGCCAAATGTACTTTCTACATACATTTTTTCGTCGTGG
Source organism: Bacteroidota bacterium (assembly GCA_040387455.1). GTDB lineage: Bacteria > Bacteroidota > Bacteroidia > Flavobacteriales > Flavobacteriaceae > Flavobacterium. The sequence goes on along the minus strand of JAZKDS010000204.1, from coordinate 4,773 downwards.
GCTTCAATAATATGCTTTACAATACTTAGACCAAGGCCTGAACCACCCTCAGTACGGGCACCGCTTTTATCTACACGAAAAAAGCGTTCAAAAAGACGTGGTATATTTTTTTGCTCAATACCTTCGCCATTGTCCTTAACACGCACAATAACCTTGTTATTTACAAGATCTTCTATAGCAACCTCTGTAGTACCGTTTTCTTTACCATATTTTACAGAGTTAACCACAAGGTTAGTTATTACCTGCTGTATTTTTTCCTGATCGCCATACACCATTACAGGCTTTATATACTTCATGTCAAACATAAGCATAATACCTTTTTTATCGGCTTTCATTTCCAGAAGGTCAAATACATTTTGTATAACCTCAATAATATTAAATTTTACAAAATTAAGGTTAAGGTCGCCCACCTCCATTTTAGTAATCATATCAAGATCCTGTACAATATAAATAAGGCGCTCAACACCTTTCTCTGCACGTTGCAGGTATTTTTTGCGCAGTACTTTATCGTTTATTGCACCATCAATCAATGTAAGTATATAACCCTGAACGGTAAACAGCGGGGTTTTTAGCTCGTGCGATACATTACCTAAAAATTCGCGGCGGTATTCTTCACGAATTTTAAGTGTTTCTATTTCAAACTTTTTATCACGTGCATATTTTTCAAGCTCACGCGTTAGCGTGGCCATATCTGTAGTGATGGATTTATTGCGGAAATTGCTGGATTCGAGCAAAGAAATATCGTCGTATATTTTTTTTACCCTGCGATAAATAAAGCGTTCTACCCGGTATTGCAGCATAAAAAATGCAAACACGAATGTTATGCCCATAAAAAGAAACACTATTTTCCAGGAAAATTGTGCAAACAGGCTTAACAAGCCCGCCACCAATCCTGTAGAAAATAGTGTTACATACAGTGCCGATTTAACGGCAAACTTATAAGATTTCTTTAATTTTAAACTCACTAAACTTCAAGCTTATAGCCCACACCTTTTATGGTTTTAAAAATTTCATCTCCTATTTTTTCACGAAGCTTGCGAATGTGCACATCTATTGTACGGCCACCCACAACAACTTCATTACCCCATACTTTATCAAGAATTTCTTCTCTTTTAAATACTTTGCCCGGCTTACTAGCCAGCAGGTAAAACAGCTCAAACTCTTTTCTTGGAAGCACAATTTCGCGGTCTTCCATTACAATTTTATACTCTTCTCGGTTAATTTCAATATTACCTACCCTAAGTACATCTTCTTTGTTTTCATCTTCTTTAAGCCTTCTAAGCAGTGCTTTTACTTTACTTACTAGTAATTTTGGCTTAATAGGCTTGGCAATATAGTCATCTGCACCGGCATCAAAGCCAGCCACCTGGCTATAGTCTTCACTGCGTGCGGTTAAAAATGTAATGATAACGTTACTCAGTTCGGGCAGCTTGCGGATGTTTTCAACCGCTTCCATACCGTCCATTTCGGGCATCATTACATCAATAATAATAAGGTGCGGAAGCTCTTTTTTTGCCTTGGCAACAGCCTCTTTACCGTTTACAGCAGTTACCACCTGGTAGCCTTCCTGTTGCAGATTATAGCCTACAATTTCAAGTATATCCTGCTCATCATCAACAAGTAAGATCTTAATGTCTTTTTTCTTCATAACACTGTTATGCATATGTTTTGCGGCTGTAAAGGTAAAGATAATACAAAACGATGAAACGTGGTAACGATTATTTAATCTGTTAACAATTTAATAATAAATAGTCAATCTAAACCTAACCATTAGCTAACATTAGGTTCATTGCCTCGAAGTTTCTTTGCAGCAAAATTATAACAACACGAAATGAAACTTAAATTCTTATTAATTACACTGTTTACCTTTGCGTTAGGCCTGGCTCAAAACAAAGGTACGGTAACCGGCACCATAACCGATAAAGATATGGGCGGCGAACCCCTT
>JAZKDS010000204.1:0-2818 GCA_040387455.1 Bacteroidota bacterium | reverse complement strand
AGACCAGGGCTTCGGCATTGTTGGCGCTCATGCGTATGCGCGCCGGGCGATGCACTTGCATTTGCCACTGTAGTGGTAAAAGGCACCCAAAATGCCACCACTACAGACGACGAAGGCAAATATACACTTAGTGTACCCGCCGGAAACGTAACTCTTGTATATACTTACCTTGGCTACATAACTGTAGAAGTGCCGGTAACTATAGTTGCAGGCGAAACAAAAGTTTTAGACCAGGCAATGGGCTCAGACAGTGTAGCCATTGAAGATGTAATTATAGAAAAGCAGGTTAACCGCGAAAAAGAAACAGCTCTTTTAGCTGAGCAAAAAAACGCTGTGGAAATAAAACAGAGTATTGGCGCACAGGAACTTTCAAGGAAAGGTATTGGAGATGTTGAAGAAGGCCTTACTAAAATAACTGGTATTACAAAGGTAGGGTCTCGCGGACTTTTTGTGCGCGGACTTGAAGACAGGTACAATAACTTACTTATAAATGACCTTGCTGTACCCTCTAACAATCCTTTTCAAAAAATAATACCGCTAGACCTTTTCCCTACAGATATTGTAGCGGCGGTAGATGTATTTAAAACATTTAATACAAATATTTACGGCGACTTTGCGGGCGGTACGTTTAACATTGCTACAAGCAAAGGCTCTAAAGCTATAACAAAACTTAGCATTGGTGTAGGCTATACTACAAACAACAATCTTTCTGACTTTAAGATATCATCTGAAGCAAAATCAGCAAAAGGCATATTTGGCCTGAGTGGCAGCGACAGGCAAATGCCTTCAATATTTGGCACCACACCTTCTAACCAAACCCTTACAGGAGACCAGTCTTTAAAAGCATTTAAGTCGGGCTTTGATGTAAGCTCTTATAAAAGCCCACTTAATTCAAGCATTGGTTTTTTACATTCAGATAAATTCGATTTTAAAGACAACTCAAGGATAACCTACCTGCTATCATTAAACTTTGATAACAGCTATACCTTCCGCCAGGGAGTAGACCGCACCATGCAGGGCGGAAACAACACTGAGATATCATATTACAATAATTTTGTTACCAGCGATTACCGCTACCGTACTAATACATCGGCTCTTGTTGGTGCTAATTATAAAACAGATCGCCTTGACCTTTCTTTTAATACTTTTTATTTAAGAAATACAGAAAACTCAATACGCGACCAGTTTGGTATTCTTGACAACCTTAAGTCAAATCCTAACGTGCTTATACGCACCAACCAGCTTGACCAGTCTGATTACCTTACAGCCCAGCTAAATGGAAAATATTTTCTTACTGAAGACCAAAAGCAATTTTTACGCGCCGGTGCATCATTTTCTAAAACATCTTACCAGCAGCCAGACCGTAAATTCTTTTTAGGTACAAAGCAGGGCGATGAAATTACAATGAACCCGGGCGGTAACAACCTGTTACGCCAGTATTTTGATATAGACGGTAATTACTATTTCTCAGGCCTGTTAGAATACGGAATGAAGTTTGGTTCTGAAGACAGCGCTAAAATGCACCAGTGGACCATTGGCTATAACGGAAACTCAACTAAAACAGAAAGCTCTTACAGATTTGTATCTGCAAGTAATGGCGCAACATTTACAGCACCCATAGATAACATTGACACTGAAATTAATAATGCACTAAGCAACGGAACCTTTAACTTTAGGGAAAGTTCTAACGCGCAATATAAATCTAAACTTGCCGATAATGTAAACGCGGCATACACCAGCTTACTATTACATTTTGGTGAGAAATGGGAAGTTAACGGTGGTGTGCGTGTAGAGCAGGCAAGCCGTGAAACTAAATACCGCGAAAACGGATCTTTTACTGACCCTTTCCTTGTAAAAAAGTTTGACAAAACTTATTTCCTGCCTGCAGTAAACATTAAATATAGCCTAAGCCAACTTTCAAACCTTCGCCTTGCTGCCGGCCAAACTTATACTAAGCCAGTACTTATTGAAATGCTTCCGTTAACTTATATTAATGCTGACGGCACCTCTGTAAGTGGTAACCCATTCCTTCAAAACAGCGACAACTTTAATGTAGACCTTAAGTATGAGGTATTCCCTACCAATACAGAAATGTTTTCAGTGGGTGTTTTTGGCAAAAAGATAAATAACGCTATCGAAAGAAGCTTCCAGGCTAATGCCGGTGGTTTTATAACAACGTTCCTTAACACAGGTGATGCAACACTTTATGGTGCCGAAATGGACTTTTTAGTTGAACTTTCGCGCTTAAGCCCTGCTCTTGATAAAGTATCTTGGGGCTTTAACACATCGTTAATGCAAACCAGCGTAGATGTAAACCCAACGTTTATAAACAGTAACGGTACCGTTTCAGAATCTGTAGAGACTCACCGTGACCGTAACCTTCAGGGAGCATCAAAATGGCTTATAAATTCTGACGTTAAATATCAGTTTGACTTTAATGAAAACTGGAGCAACACAGTATCATTAGTATATTCTGTATTTGGCAAAAGGATATTTAGCGTAGGCACATTACCGTTTGACCATATTTATGAAATGCCGGTTAACAGGCTTGATATGGTGTGGGGAAGCAAAGTATCTGAACATTTTGATTTTAAACTTTCGGCTCATAATATACTAAACCCTAAAGTAAGGTTTGAGACTGGAGAAGAAAGTAGCGCAACATTTATAGAAACGTCAAGGATATTACAGGACTATAAACGCGGCGTAGGATTTTCATTAAGTCTTAACTACACGTTTTAATTGTACACACAAATTATAAGAGGCCATTTAAATGGCCTCTTATAATTTTAAAAAAAGGTTATTCGCTTAACCATTATAT
>JAZKDS010000203.1:1958-3136 GCA_040387455.1 Bacteroidota bacterium | reverse complement strand
TTATATACTTTTTAACTACGTGCTTAATTTTGATATTCATTATTTGCATATGCTGGCTATACTTTTTGTGCTCACAGCCCTTTGTATGCTAATTGTAAGCCGGTTTTACCCGGGCTTTAGCTATAATGAAATTAAGTTTAATGCCGTTTCTTTAACCCCATGGAGAGGCCGCTTAATAGCATATTTACTGTTATTAGCAGGCATGGTGGCCCTATTTATACTTTTTAGTAAAAACGGGATTGCTTAATGCTGAAATGCTTCATTTTGAAGTATTCTCCATTACAAAGATTGGTAAATAACAATCTCTAAAAAAACCTTAAAAATTTTTAATAAATTCTTAAAACATAAATTTGGTTGTTATGGAAATATTTGTATGTTTGTATAATAATAGAATAGTATAGTATAATACAAAACCCAACATTTAATTTATGTGCTATTTAAAACCTAACCCTATTAAAAATTTAATTAACCCTTTAAACATTTATTAACCAAAAACAAACACTTATGAAAAATGTAATACGCTATTTATGTTTTTTACTTTTTATCCTGTTTGCCGGCACCGCATGGTCTCAAACCGTGAGCGGAACCGTTACTGATGGCCAGAGCATGCCATTGCCCGGAGCTACAGTGATGGTAAAGGGAACACAAACAGCTGCAATTACCGATATGGATGGTAAATACAGCATTGACGCTGCTACAGGAAGCACGTTAACCTTTTCTTATTTAGGCTATGTTTCGCAATCGATTGAGATAGGCCTAAGCACAACAATTAATATTGTTCTTACCGAAAATACAGAAGAAATTGATGAAATTGTTGTAGTAGGTACCGTTGTAAAAAGAGGCGACCTTAGCGGTGCTATTGCCAGTTTATCAGGCGAAAAACTAAAAGAAACCCCTACGCCAAACGTGGTTCAGGGCATGCAGGGCCGTATGGCGGGTGTTTATGTACAGCAAGGTACATCGCCGGGCAGCAGTGGTACTATTAAAATTAGGGGTAATAACTCTATAAGTGCGGGCTCTAACCCAATATTTGTTGTGGATGGCCTTATTATGGAGGGTAACTTTGAAAATATTAACCCGGCAGATATTGCCAGTATAGATGTACTTAAAGATGCATCGGCTACGGCAATATACGGTTCGCGTGGTGCTAATGGTGTTGTAGTTATTACAACTAAAAA
>JAZKDS010000203.1:0-1948 GCA_040387455.1 Bacteroidota bacterium | reverse complement strand
CGCGTACAGGTGAAGGTAAGGTTGAGTATGAAACTTGGGTAGGTATTTCAGAATTCTCAAAAACTATTCCTTTAATGAATGGAAGCCAGCTTTTTGATCTTCGGGTAGATGCATTTGCTAACCGTTATATGGATCAAAATCCGGGTGCTGACCGTGCTGCATATATTAATCAGATAACTTCGGATGGTTCTACCGTTTTTGCTCCTTATGAGCTTGAGTCTTATAGAACAGGAAAAAGCTATAACTGGCTTGACCAGGTAACACAAACAGGTGTGCAAACCAATCATAACATTGCTTTTAGCGGTGGCGGTGAAAAAGGTACGTACTATGCAAGTTTTAACTATGCCGATCAGGATGGTCTTTTAAAAAGCTCTTCATTTAAAAGGTATAATGCAAAAGTAAACCTAACTCAGGATGTTAAGCCTTGGCTTCAGTTAGGTTCTGCCACTACTTTTTCTCGTAGCGAGGCTAACTACCAGGAGGGAAGCGCTTTTGGCGTGGCCCTTGGTGCTAATCCACTATTACCTATTGACGGCGAGCCTCTTTATCTTAAATATGGCGAGCTGGAAGACCAAAATCTTTACAACCCTTTAAGAAGCCTTAATATATTAAATACAAGTAAACGTAATAAACTTACAAGTAGTAACTATTTAAGCCTTAAACCTATTAAAGGCCTTGATATCAGAACTACTTTTAATGCTGATATTGTAGATCAGGCAAATTTTGATTATACACCTATAGGTACAGGCCAGTCTATCAGAAACAGTATGGATGGCGAAGCACACCACTACAGATTTAGCGAAGTTAATTACACATGGGATAACTCTATTACATACAGCAATGTATTTGCAGATAAACATGATTTGACTGTTACGGTAGGTACATCTACCATGAAAAACACCAATAATTATACCGATGTAAGGGCTCGTGGTTTTGCCAGTGATGACTTTACGTATAATTATCTTAATGGTGCTTCGCAAAGAGAAAACTTCCAGTTAGGTTCTGATTTTGTTGTTTCTACAGTACAGTCTTATTTTGCACGTGCTACTTATACACTGGCTAAAAAATATCAGATAATAGGTACTGTACGTCGTGACGGTTCATCAAAATTTGGTCCTAATAACAAATGGGGTACTTTCCCTGCGGTATCTGCAAGTTGGGATATTGCTAAAGAAGACTTCCTTAAAGATTCTCAAAAAATTAACCAGCTTAAGGTACGTGCAGGTTATGGTATAGCGGGTAACCAAAACATTAATAACTATGGCTACCTTACACTTTACCGCCCATCAGTTTCTAACGGCGAGGTAATTTATCAAAATGGTGGTACGCTTGGTAACCCCAACATCAGGTGGGAAAAACAAAAGCAGCTTAACATAGGTGCCGATGTAGCTACGTTTAATAACAGACTATCACTTAGTGCAAACTACTTTTATATAGATAATACAGACCTGCTTTTAACACGTAACATTTCTCCTTCATTAGGTTACTACAGGATGATTGAAAACGTTGCATCACTTAATAATAAAGGTATTGAGTTAACCGTAAACGCTAACATTATACAAAACGAAGATTTTTCTTGGGATGTTTCTGCCAACATTTCATCGGCTAAAAACAAAATTACCAAGCTATCTGGAGATAACTCACCTATATATAGCTTTGGTGGATTTACAGGTACAGAAATACAGCGTACAGGGAACCTTATTGTAGGCCAGTCTGTAAACTCTATTTATGTGTTTGAATATGATGGCCTTGCCCAACAGGGAGAAGACCTAAGCGGTGTAGATTACGGCGGGCGTACAGTAGCCCCGGGCGATATTAAAATTAAAGACCGTAACGGCGATGGTAAAATTGATGATAACGACCGTTATGTAGTGGGTAATGTTGATCCTGACTATTATGGTGGTTTTTCAACCGATTTTAAATATAAAGGTTTTGGACTTAATGCAGT
>JAZKDS010000202.1:0-1832 GCA_040387455.1 Bacteroidota bacterium | reverse complement strand
GCCTAAAATATTTCCCACAAATACATACTAAGTAAAACCTTATTTCCGTTAATGCATTAAACTGTAGATTAATAGTTTAACCAACCATCTCACATTATGAAACCAACTATGTTAATAACCGGCATGGCTTTGGCCTTGATGGCTATGGGCTGTACCAAAGGCAGATATTCAGGAGCCAGCAATGCTAAGTATTATGTTACTACCAAAATGCTTGACGGCATGGAAGCAACAAAAACTGCAACGGACAGCGTTGTAATGAATACTGAGGAATATGACCATATTGTAGAGAACGATTTTAAAGATGCCGCAACGGCGCCGCTATCTACGTTTTCTATAGACGTAGATAATGCCTCATATACTAATGTGCGCCGCATTATAAACAGCGGCTACCTGCCCGAAAAAGGTGCGGTGCGTATAGAAGAGTTTGTTAACTATTTTGAATATGATTACCCACAGCCTAAGGGTTCCGACCCGTTTTCTATCACTACCGAAGTGTGGGATGCCCCGTGGAAACAGGGTCACCAACTGTTACGCATTGGCATACAGGGCAAATCGCCCGATTATGAAAACCTTAAACCCAGCAACCTGGTGTTCTTGCTGGATACATCAGGGTCAATGGATTCGCCTCAAAAGCTACCGTTGCTGCGTGATGCTTTTATGATGATGGTAGACAACCTGAGCCCTAACAGCCGGGTTAGTATTGTTACTTATGCGGGTAGTGCGGGGCTTGTGCTTCCGTCTACATCTGTAGATAATAAGGAGGCTATTACAGAGGCACTTTCTAAACTTAAAGCGGGGGGTGCAACTGCAGGTGGGCAGGGCATTGAACTGGCCTACAAAACGGCATCTGAAAACTATATTAAAGACGGTAACAACCGCGTGATACTGGCTACCGATGGTGACTTTAACGTGGGTGTCAGCTCGCGTTCGGGTCTTATGGAGCTTATAGAGAATAATAAGGGTAATGATATCTTTTTGACCATTTGCGGCTTTGGTATGGGTAACTATAAAGACGGTGCCATGGAAGAAATTAGCAACTGGGGCGATGGTAACTACTTTTATATTGATAGTATGAAGGAAGCCCAAAAGGTATTTGGCAAAGAGCTGATGGCTAACCTGTTTGTTATTGCTAAATACGTTAAGGTACAGGTAGAATTTAACCCGGCAAAGGTGCAGGCCTACAGGCTTATTGGCTATGAAAACCGCGTGATGAATAACGAAGATTTTAACGACGACCTTAAAGATGCCGGCGAGCTTGGTGCCGGCCACCGCGTTACCGCCCTGTATGAGGTGGTTCCGGTTGGGGTGCCTTTTGAGGGGCCTAAAGCCGATAAACTTAAATATCAAGAAGTGGCGCAGGTTACAGGTGCATCTCAAGACCTGCTTACTGTTAAACTGCGCTATAAGCCACTACAGTCTGATACCAGCCTGTTGATTGAAAAGTCGGTAGCTACACAAAGTATTCCATGGCAACAGGCAGCACCTGATAGTAAGTTTGTAACTGCCGTAGCAGGCTTTGGCATGCAGCTGCGCGACTCAAAATACAAAGGCACGCTGGACTATGATATGATACTGGCGCTTGCCCAGCAGGGGACAGACGGTACTGATGAATATAAAGCCGAATTTATAGACCTTGTTAAAAAGGCCAAAGGTATCAAGCCGGATGTGGCCGGTAAGTAAGTTTTACGATGACGGAGTGTTTGGGATCTATGTAAGGTAAGTTTTAAATGAAATCTAATCTACTAAAATTTTTAAATCTGAAAAGAAATCCCTCTGCAAAATTACAACCCATTTTTGATGGTTTACTGAACCCATGAGTTCAGTAAACGTTA
>JAZKDS010000201.1:16554-19687 GCA_040387455.1 Bacteroidota bacterium | reverse complement strand
GTCGTGGTTGCCCGGTATAAAGTAGGTTTTACCATTAAATTCTTTGGCTAATGCCACCTGGCTTTCTAACGATTCTTCTGCTTCTTTGCGTCCCTTTTTACCTTCCTTAGGCATTCCTAACGGATAAATGTTATCGCCCAGGTACATCAGGGTGGTGTTTTTGCCTTCTTTAGCCAGTTTTTTTTGTATTACAGCAAGCAATTGCTGAGAGTTTGGCTGGCCGGCATAGCCTGCATCGCCTACTAAATAAAACCGGTGTGCTACCTGTTCAGTTTGCACAGTATCAGCCCATGCGGTGGCATTAACTCCATATTGTGCATGGTGCGTAGCGCACGATTGCAGCAGCAAAAAAATACCGATACATAAGAAATATGTAATATTTTTTAGCCCTTTACAGTTAACCCAAAAGAATTTCATAATTTGGTAGGTAATTAATTTTTCCTGACATGGATATTGTTGAGAAGGCCGAGGCCTATGTGTTTCATACATTCAAAGATAAGTTATCTCCGGATTATATCTACCATAATTTTAACCATACTTTGCGTGTGGTGCACAATACTGCCCTTATAGCAAAGGAAGAAGGTATTAGTGAAGAGGACACTGAAATGCTGGTTTTAGCAGCTTGGTTTCATGACCTGGGCTATATAGATGGCGATAAAGACCATGAAAAACGCAGTGCCCACATGGCCGAAAAGTTTTTAGAAAAGAAAGATTATCCCCAGCATAAAATAGATGCTGTAAAGCAGCTTATTGAAGTTACTGAAATGCGTGTTGAGCCCGAAACGCATCTTGAAAAAATTATTAAAGATGCCGACTGCTCGCATTTTGCCGATGCTAATTATGCATTGCTTTCTGAATTGCTGAGAGAAGAGTGGAAGCTTACCCAGCACCAAAAATATACCGATCTGGAGTGGGCTATGGGCAACCGCAAGATGTTGCTGCACCACCACCGCTATTTTACCGAATATGGCAAAGACACGCTTCAGCCTTTAAAAGAAGCTAATATTGCCGAATTGCAGGGTAAAATAAACCAGCTTGAAGAAGAGGGTAAAAAGGTGCCTAAAGACAAGATTAACAAAAAGAAACTGGAAAAGCTTGACAGGCCAGACAGGGGTATAGATACCATGTTTAGGGTTACGCTTAATAACCATACCCGCCTGAGCGATATTGCCGATAGCAAGGCAAACATACTGCTGTCTGTAAACTCTATTATTATATCAATAACGCTTACTACCCTTATACCTAAGCTGGATAGCCCAGGCAATTCTCACCTGGTAATGCCCACTTTTGTATTGATGATGTTTAGTACGGTGTCTATTATTTTTGCTATACTTTCTACCAGGCCCAAGGTTACTACAGGTACCTTTAGCCGCGATGATATTAACCAGCGCAAGGTTAATCTGCTGTTTTTTGGTAATTTTTATAAAATGCCCGTTGAAGAATATGAGTGGGCCATGAAAGAAATGATGAAAGACCGCGATTACCTGTATACATCGCTAATACGCGATTTGTATTACCTGGGTAAGGTGCTTAATCGTAAATATATGCTGCTGCGCATTACCTATACCATATTTATGATAGGCATTATAGTATCTGTAGCAGCGTTTGTGTATGCTTACAGGACGCTTTAAATTAAAAACCCCTGCAAAGTCTGGCAGACGTTGCAGGGGTTTTTAAATATTGTCTATGTATTAATTCTTTTCAGCCAGTTCTTTTAAAAGGTCTTCATAAGTATATGAGCCTTTTTGCTGCTCTTCTACACTGTAATTTACAGTTACCCTAAGTGCTTTAAGCCCTGTTACGCCCTGTAAATCTTCTACATCAAAAGTTTCTATAACATTGCCCAACATGCCTCTGTGCTGCAAAAATTGTATGTACCTGCGGTATTCGGCTTCTTCCTTTTTCTGGGTATATACAATGGTTATTTTACCTTTTTGGGTAATACGTTCTTTAGTACCTTTTATGTTACTCTTGTCAATACGTTTTTTAACCACCTCATAGCGGGCATTATACGTACCGTCTACATCAAAACGTTTTTCGTCCATACGGAAACGGATCGATATTGGCGAGCTAAACACCAGTATAAGCGATGTTACATCAAGCTCATAAGGCAGTGTAGGCTTAAGCTTGTAGTATTCATTCTCCATTTCGCACATGGCCTGTAGCTGCCATAATCTTAAGTTGTTAAGATACAGCGGGCTATAGGTGTGTTTAGGCGATATGCTTGCTCCAATATACAGGTTGTGCTCTACACCATCGGTTTTAAAACGCTCATAATAGTGCGGAAAGAACAACTGTGCTTCGGCCTGTTTTTCATCGAGTATGGCAGCCATGTGCTTGTTGATTACCGAAAGGGTTTCATCAAAATCCTTACGGCTGTCGTACACCATTTTTATTTTGTTGTCAAGCGTGCCAAAATAGTCGGCTATTTTTTGATGTATTTCGCTGTTAGGGCTGTCAAAATGCTGCAGTACGGGGTGTACTTCGTTTATTATATATCCTTGTACAGAAGCTTCGGTATCGGCTTTAAGCTCTTTGCTAAGCTCCAGCGCAAGACTCTCCATTTCATAAATATGCTGCTCTATTAGCGGTAGTTTTTCCTGCTTAAATATAAATTTAAACAGTTCCAGCAGTTTTGTAACCTGAACGGCAAGGTCTTTCTCGGTACTTTCATTACGTGCCGTGCTGCTTCCTTTAACGTCTATTTGTCCATACAGCGGGTATACCTCACGAAATACAATTTCTTTATATGTATCGCGGGCTGTCCTGCGGTGTATGTGCTTCATGGCCTCTTCCCTAAACTTCCAATACACACTGTGGTGTATGGCGGTGTATTCGTTTTGTATAATGGCATCTACCTCATTTTGAAGCTCGCCATAAAAACGTTCAATAGTATCGGTTAAAAAGGGTAGTATATAATCAAGTTTGTTCGCGTTTATGCTGTTTAGCTCACGTGCCCTGGAAGAAACCAGTTCAATAAAGCCATACAGTTTGTTGTTTTTAACAATGGGTGCCAGTATGGCGCTTTTAATATCCTGCTTAAGCAAGTGGTCTACAAAATCAGCCTCGTCAGGGTGCTTTTCTTTATAGGCTTCAACATCGCTTACAATAAGGAATTTGCGTTCCTCCATCA
>JAZKDS010000201.1:9840-16544 GCA_040387455.1 Bacteroidota bacterium | reverse complement strand
ATCATGGCGTCCATCGTTTCGCTGCAAAACATGTTGTTGCAGTTTAACTCGCCACTATCATTAAGTATGTGGCTTTTAATATCGCCAAACGGTGCAATGGTAAATACATTGTCTTCAATGTTTACCTCTGTAAAACCTACACGCAGGTCGGGTATTTTATAAATCGAACGAAAAATTGCTTCGAAATTGGCTTCCGTAACCTCGTCAAAATCATCGCTTACCAGCAAGTTGCCCTTAAGGTTACTTATGGCACTTTCATCGGTGGCATCATACAGGCTTATAATACCAAACCCTTTGAGTATCCAGCTTCCTTCGGGGAATTTTTCTTTCCAAAATTCGAGGTTATCAAAATTATCTACCAGCTGTGCTATATCCTTATCCGTAAGTTCAACTGCTTTTTCGGTAGGTATAAGTTCAATAAAATCGGCATTGTATAAAATGCGGTAATGGTGCATTATACCTTCGCTGTCCGGAATGTCATAAAACAGCGGCTTTTTAAAGTCCAGGTGCTGCCCGTAGTGCGAATTAAGTATCATGCAGCAGCAAAATATGTAAAACTGGTGGTCGCTAAAATTCCGTATTTCAACACCAAAATCAATACCGGCATCGTTAAGTATTTGCGTAAAACGGTCGGTACGGTTAAAAGTAATGTTGAAAAAAGGTATAGCAGCTGCTTTTATCTCATTTTTAGTGAGCGCCGTAGGAAAAAGGTCGGCCAGCAGGTTTTTAATCAGTTTTTCGTGGCTATCAAGTTGTTCAAGGTCACTAATTCCTTCGCGCAGTTCCGGGTAGGGTTGTGTATGGCGCAGCAGTGCTTTTGCATAATCAGAGCGGTAGTCTACATCAGATTCTGCAATTTCCTCAAGCTTTTCCATTACTTTATGAAAAGCAATTTTAGGAATTAGCGGGCTGGACTTATAGAGAGCATCTTCAATCTTCATCTTCGGGTATTTCTTATACAAAATTACTAAAAATTAAGATTGCTATAACAAAAGATATACCTGATTATAGTATGGCAGGAAGTGTCAGGCAGCAAACATAGTTTAGTCATAAATTTACATTATGCCTAATGCTCAAACATTGGTCTATTTATGGCAAGTTTAGCTGTAATTACAAGCGTTCTTTAAAATACCAAAACTTTATGTATTTTTATCGGCATGAACCTATTGCTGCACATCAACCACGTTACCATATCGGCCAAAAAGGCAGGCCAGTGGCTGCCTATAGTAAAAAACAGCGCTTTTCAGCTGAATCAAAACGAGATACTGGGTATAGTGGGCGAGAGCGGTTCGGGTAAATCGGTAACCTCATTAGCCATAATGGGGCTGTTGCCAAAAGGTATTTTGCAGGTAACCAAGGGTGTAATTGAGTTTGATGGCAAAGATATTTCGGGCCTTAGCCAAAAGGAGCTGCGCAACCTGCGGGGCAATGATGTTGCCATGATTTTTCAGGAGCCCATGAGCTCGCTAAACCCATCGCTTAAATGTGGCTACCAGGTTGAAGAAATTTTAAAAGAACACACAAAACTGACCAAAAAAGAAATAAAAGCCAGGGTGCTGGAGCTCTTTGCTAAGGTAAAACTGCCCAACCCCGATGTTATTTATAACCGCTACCCGCATGAAATAAGTGGCGGACAAAAGCAACGCGTAATGATTGCTATGGCAATTGCCTGCAAACCAAAAATACTTATTGCCGATGAGCCCACCACCGCGCTCGATGTAACCGTGCAAAAGGAAATCATTCTGTTGTTAAAAGAGCTGCAGCAGGAAACCAGCATGAGCATCATCTTTATTTCGCATGATTTGTCTTTGGTAAGCGATATTGCCAACCGTGTAATTGTAATGTATCGTGGGGAAATTGTAGAACAGGGCAATGCACAGGATATTTTTACTAATCCGCAACATACCTATACCAAAGCGCTTATCAGTTCGCGGCCTTCGTTAGATGTGCGTTTAAAGCGACTGCCTACCATTCAGGATTATTTAGAAGATTCCGTGCAGGCCATGGAAGTTACGCCTGCCATGCGTGCCGAAAAACATAAAGCGCTGTATGCGCAAACACCACTGCTTGAAGTAGTGAATGTAGAGAAAGAATACCTGTCATCGGCAGGGCTGTTTGGTAAAAGCCAAAGCTTTAAGGCCGTGAATGATGTAAGCTTTAAAATATATGAAGGCGAAACGCTGGGCCTTGTGGGCGAATCGGGCTGTGGTAAGAGTACGCTGGGCAATGCCATTTTACAGCTTGATAAAGCCACCGCCGGCAAAATTTTGTACAGGGGCGTAGACCTTATTACGCTATCTGATAAAGAAATACGGCAGCTTAGGCGCGAGATCCAGATTATTTTCCAGGATCCATATTCATCACTCAACCCAAGGTTAACGGTGGGTCAGGCCATAATAGAACCCATGAAGGTGCACAAGCTGCATGCTAATGATAAAGAACGCCGCATAAAAGCCATAGAAATATTAAACCGCGTTGGCCTGGGTAAAGAGCATTACAACCGTTACCCACATGAGTTTAGCGGTGGCCAGCGCCAGCGCATCGGCATAGCGCGCACCATTGCCTTGCAGCCTAAGCTTATTGTGTGCGATGAGTCGGTTTCAGCGCTCGATATCTCAGTACAGGCACAGGTGCTTAATTTGCTCAATGAGCTTAAGGAGAATTTTGGGTTTACTTATATTTTTATTTCGCATGACCTTGCCGTGGTTAAGTACATGAGCGACCAGGTGCTGGTAATGAATAAAGGGCAGATTGAAGAAATGAACGAAGCCGATGCCCTGTATGCGCATCCTCAAAAAGACTACACTAAAAAGCTTATTGATGCCATACCGTCTCACGGATAATGTGTTAAACGATAACTAAATTTTTAGCCTTGCCTAAAAATTATTTTAATCATTGCAAATAATCACTATATTTGTGGATATTGGATTATTTGCAATGACCTATTCTGAAGAAAATTACCTTAAAGTTATCTACCATCTTTCTGCCAGTGCTGCTAAAGGAAGCATTACTACAAATGCCATAGCAGCCGAAATGGAAAGCAAGCCGTCATCGGTTACCGATATGATGCAAAAGCTGGCTGAGAAAGACCTGGTTTCTTATAAAAAATATCAGGGCGTATCGCTTACAGATAAAGGCAGGTTTACCGCCCTTATGATTGTGCGCAAGCACCGCCTTTGGGAAGTATTCCTGTTAGAAAAACTTGATTTTAGCTGGGATGAGGTACACGATGTAGCCGAACAGCTGGAACACATAAAATCTGAAAAACTTACAGATAAGCTGGAAGAATTTTTAGATTTCCCTACCGAAGACCCGCATGGCGACCCAATACCCGACCGCCATGGCAAACTGCCTAAAATGGATAAAAAACTGCTGAGCGAAATACCTGCCGGAAAAAAAGTAATGTGCGTGGGTGTTAAAGACAGCTCGCCGCCTTTTTTGCAGTACCTTGATAAGCAGCAAATAGCACTGGGTTCGGGCATTGAAGTACTTGCTAAAGAAGATTTTGACCTTTCGCTGCAATTGCGGGTAGATGGTAAAGACGTTACCGTATCTAATAAAATTGCCGCCAACCTGTTTGTAAAAACCGTTTAAGATTCATGGAAAACCGCAACAGTCATTCGCTGGAAGAGGTGCACGAGAGTGTATCTGTAAACCAAACCAAGTCACCCTGGAAAAAGGTGCTGGCCTTTTTTGGTCCGGCCTACATGATAAGCGTGGGCTATATGGATCCTGGCAACTGGGCAACTGATATTGCCGGGGGCAGCCAGTTTGGCTACAGCCTGCTGTGGGTACTGCTTATGAGTAACCTTATGGCGCTGCTGCTGCAAAGCCTTAGTGCCCGCCTGGGTATTGTTACCCGCCGGGATTTAGCTCAGGCCAGCCGCGAAACCTATCCTAAAGGGGTTAATATGTTTTTGTGGTTTTTAGCCGAGATTGCCATTGCTGCGTGCGACCTTGCCGAAGTACTTGGTATGGCCATAGGTCTTAAGCTGTTGTTTGACCTGCCCATGCTGTGGGGGGTAGGTATTACTATGTTTGATACATTTTTGCTGCTGTTCCTTATGAACAAGGGCATCAAAAAAATGGAGGCATTTATTATTGGGCTTATCGCCATTATAGGTTTATCCTTTTTAGCTGAGATGTTTTTTGCACAGCCAGATCCTGTAGGTATTGTAAAAGGGCTTGTACCTACTATGCCTAATATGGAGGCGTTGTATATTGCCATAGGTATTATTGGTGCTACTGTAATGCCGCACAACCTGTACCTGCATTCATCATTGGTGCAAACCCGAAAGTTCGACCGTACGTTTCAGGGTATAAAGCAGGCCATACGCTACAACATGATAGATTCTGTAATAGCGCTAAACCTGGCATTTTTTGTAAATGCGGCTATACTTATATTGGCTGCGGCCACGTTTTTTACTAATGGTTTTCATGATATTGCCGATATTCAGGATGCGCACAAGCTACTGGAACCCATGCTGGGCAACTGGGCTGCCATACTGTTTGCACTGGCACTTATTGCTGCCGGGCAAAGCAGTACCATAACCGGCACGCTTGCCGGGCAAATAGTTATGGAGGGCTACCTGCACCTGCGTATACAGCCATGGGTACGCCGCATTGTTACACGCTTAATAGCCATATTACCGGCCTTTTTAACCATTTGGTATGCCGGCGAAGAATCGGTGGGCAGCCTGCTGGTATTTAGCCAGGTGGTGCTTAGCTTACAGCTAGGCTTTGCGATTATACCATTAATACACTTTGTAAGCGATAAGGTTAAAATGAAGGAGTTTGCCATAGGCCCGTGGACAAAAACTGCGGCATGGACCATAACACTGGTTATTGTAGCACTTAACGTAAGCCTGGTGTATGACGAAATTCACGGTTGGATAAAAGAATCTGAAAACCCGGTATATATATGGGCGCTTGTAGTGCCTGTAGCGGCCTTTACGGCCGGGATGCTTATATACATAGCTGTAGAGCCATTTGTATTAAAGAAAAGGGCTAAGGCAAACCCGGGGCTACATTTAACGCCTGCAACGCTTAAAGAACTGCCCGAAAGGCAAATGTACCGCAACATAGCCATAGCGCTCGATTTTAGTAAAACCGATGGGCAAACACTGGCAAGCGCATTACAGTTGGGCGGCAAAGAGGCTACTTACACGTTAATGCACATTGTAGAAACCGTAGGCGCCATGGTGCATGGTGAAGATGCACATGACTTTGAAACCAATACCGATAAAGAATTTTTAGAGAAATATAAAGAGAGCTTAGGGCAGCAGGGATATACTGTAAATACGCAACTGAGTTTTGGAAGCCCTAAAAAGGCAATTCCTAAGATTATAAACGATAATGGCACATTTGATATCTTGATTTTAGGTGCACACGGGCACAGCTTTTTTAAAGACCTTATTTTTGGCACTACTGTAGATGCGGTAAGGCATAAGGTTAAAATACCGGTGCTGATTATTAAGGATTGAGGATAATTTTATAAATTTGGAAATATTCTTATCGATATGAAACAGTTTGTAATTAATGTACCTGACGATAAACGTTCTTTTTTTGAAGAACTAATGCACAGTCTTGATTTTGCAATAACGGAAACATCCATGGTTAGCGAACCAATACTAGAATGGCATAAGGAAATTGTGTTGGATAGGATTGCTAATAGTACTGAGGAAGATTATATTCCGTGGGATGAAGCAAAACTAAAAATTCAAAGAAAAAATAAATGATTTTTTCTTTACATGTACTTCCGGCTGCCTTAAATGATATTCAGGTTTCGTATGATTGGTATGAAGCACAATCTGAGGATTTAGGTGAGCGATATCTTGAATACATAGATAAAGGTTTTGATGATATTATTCAAAATCCATTTTATCAAATTAGATATTCAAATATCAGGTGCTATCCTTTGGAAGTTTTTCCTTTTATGGTTCATTATCATATCAATGAAGAGAAAAAATTAATTTTTGTAACGGCAGTTTTACATACTAAACGTAGTGAAAAACTTTGGAATAGAAAAGTTTAATTACTCCAGCCCTTCCCACCATTTGGTAAAAACGTTGTCCTCATTAAGGTGAACCATTTCTCCTATCATGGGTGTAATTACGGGCATATCCTTTCTTTCGGCTTCATTGGTCACCCTTATAATAGGCTCATCCCAGCTGTGTACTGATAGTGCGAATTTTGCATAATGTACCGGCATTAGTTTCTTAGCGCCCAGTTCCTGCGCTGCAGTAACCACTTCTTCGGGCATCATGTGTATATATTTCCAGTATTCGTTATACTGGCCGCATTCTAAAATAGCCAGATCAAACGGACCGTATTTTTCGCCAATGGTTTTAAAATGGGTATCATAACCGGTATCGCCGCCTAAAAGTAAATTAAAGGATGGTGTTTTAAGCACAAACCCGCCCCATAAATTTTCGTTGCGCACAAAACTTCTGCCCGAAAAATGCCTTCCCGGAACATAATCTACCGTAAAACCATCAGGCAAAGAAATCTTTTCATACCAGTCGGCCTCATGAATAATGGCGGGGTTATAGCCCCAGTGTTCCAGATGCGCGCCCGTGCCCAGGCCGGTAATAACATTTTTAACTTTTGGATTAAATTTCAGCACGGTTTCATAATCCAGGTGATCCCAATGGTCATGGCTTATAAACAGATAGTCAATTTCAGGAAAGTCGTCAACGGCATAT
>JAZKDS010000201.1:9489-9830 GCA_040387455.1 Bacteroidota bacterium | reverse complement strand
TCCGTACCTTTAAAAGCCTTGGTTGTAAAAGACACAGGTGAAGCATTTCCGCTAAAAACCGGGTCAACCAGCAGTGTTTTTCCGTCTACCTGCATAAAATAAGACGAATGCCCAAACCATACCACGATATTTTCGTCAGGCCTTAAGTTCTTTAAGTTGTGCTTTTGCGAGGGCATCGGCTGTGCCGGAATGTTACGCTTGTCCTTCCCGAAAAAGAATTTTGTAAATACCTTAGTGTAGGTAGCGCCTTCTGCCAAATCTGGTGTAAAGCTCAGGTTCTGGAATTTACCATCTTTATAATTAGGGGAGTTTTGCATGCGCTGCAAACGTGCGCCTGTTGC
>JAZKDS010000201.1:5328-9479 GCA_040387455.1 Bacteroidota bacterium | reverse complement strand
AGGATGTTGCATAAAAAGGATAATTGCTGCAACAAACAATATGAGTAATCCAAAAATGGTAGGTAAGATCATTGGGTAGTTAATATCCATCAAAAGTAATTAAAAACGTAATTAGCATTACACAATGGGGCTATAATTAATGATAGCGTTTGTGGTTGCCTGCTATAATGCGTTTCTTTGCCACATGAACCAGTCGGTTAATATAACGCTTCCTTATAATATAACGCTTACTATAAAGCGCGAAGACCTTTTGCACCCGCACATTTCGGGTAATAAATTCCGAAAGCTTAAGTATAATATACTACAGGCAAAGCAGGAGGGAAGGGCAGCACTACTCACCTTTGGCGGTGCTTATAGCAATCACATAGCAGCTACAGCTGCGGCGGGCAAAGAATATGGTTTCCAGACGATAGGTATAATAAGGGGGGAAGAACTGGTTGATAAAATTGCTGATAACCCAACGCTTTCGTTTGCAGCAGGTTGTGGTATGCGTTTTAAATTTGTAAGTAGGGAGGCCTACCGCCATAAAGCTGACACTGAATTTATTGAAAGCCTTCAGGCTGAGTTTGGCGATGTGTATATATTGCCCGAAGGCGGTACCAATGCCTTGGCTATTAAAGGCTGTGAAGAGATTTTAGCTGCTGAAGATGCTGTGTTTACACATGTTTGTTGTGCTGTGGGTACTGGAGGTACAATAACCGGAATTATAAACAGCGCACTGCCGCAACAGCAGGTATTGGGCTTTCCGGCGTTAAAAGGCGAGGGTTTATCAGATGATATCCGTAAATTTGCCCGCAACAACAACTGGCAGCTTATAAATGACTATCATTTTGGCGGATATGGCAAGGTAACTCCTGAGCTTATTACCTTTATGAATGATTTTTTTGATAAAACGGGCATATTGCTTGACCCGGTATATACGGCAAAGCTGTTTTTTGGCGTTATAGATTTGGCCCATAAAGGCTATTTTCCTGAAAATGCACGTATATTGCTTATCCATACCGGAGGGCTGCAGGGCATAGCCGGAATGAATAAAGAACTGAACAGAAAAAAACTACCTACCATAAAAACCTGAGATGATGCTAAAAAAAATTTCAGCACTATTACTTATAAGCCTGATGGTGGCTTGCGGAAGCCATAAACCACATATACAAACTACCAAGAATTCTAAAAAGAAAAAAACGAGCAGCACAAGCCATCGCACGTCTACTGCTTCAAACAATAAAAAGGAGGATAATGATGAGAAACCTGTTGAGGTGCTTGAGTCTACCTCTAAAACAGTAGTGTATGCCGAAAGGGTGCAGCAGTATATACTTACCTATAAAGATATTGCAAAAGATAACATGCGCAAGCATGGCATACCGGCCAGCATTACACTGGCACAGGGCATACTGGAAAGTGGTGCAGGGCAGGGTACACTATGCACTAAAGCAAACAACCACTTTGGTATAAAATGCCATAACGACTGGACAGGCGAAAAGGTTTATCATGATGATGACTCTGCACAGGAGTGTTTCAGGAAATACCCAAAGGCAGCCGATTCTTTTAACGACCACTCCCTGTTTCTTACTACCCGTGGGCGTTATGCCAGCCTTTTTAAACTTGATAAAGACGATTATAAAGGTTGGGCAAAAGGGCTTAAAGCGGCAGGCTATGCTACAGATCCCGGTTATCCTGATAAGCTTATTGGCCTTATTGAGCGCTACAACCTTGCACAATATGATGCTGAGGTATTGGGTAGAAAATATGAACCAGTATCTAAGCCCGATACAACCCCTGTAACTAATACAGCCCCGGTGGTTTCTAAGCCATCTGTAGAGCAATCAGTTAAAAATAATACAGAAGAACCTCTTGCTGCCGGAACCTACCGTGTGGCACAGGGCGATACTTTATATTCTATTTCTAAAAAACATAACATTACCGTAGATCAGCTGATGCAGCTTAATGGGCTTTCTTCAAACGCCCTTTCCATTGGTCAGGTATTAAAAGTAAAATAAGCATGTTGTATCAACGTAGCAGCCAGCTGTTTGCCGAGGCAGAACAGGTTATTCCGGGCGGCGTAAACTCTCCCGTACGTGCCTTTAAGGCCGTGGGCGGAACTCCCATTTTTATTAAAGAAGCAAAAGGGCCGTATCTGTTTGATGAAGACGGTAACCGCTTTGTAGATTATATTAACTCATGGGGCCCCATGATTTTAGGCCATGCCTATGCACCCGTGGTAGACGCTGTTATAGAGCGTGCTAAAAAAGGTACATCCTTTGGTACACCTACAGCGCTTGAAACCGATATTGCTAAGCTTGCCGTTAGCATGGTGCCTAATATAGATAAGATACGTTTTGTAAATAGCGGTACAGAGGCCTGTATGAGTGCCATACGCCTGGCACGTGGCTTTACCGGCCGCGAAAAGATTATTAAGTTTGCAGGTTGCTATCATGGGCATTCTGACTCGTTCCTGATACAGGCGGGCAGTGGTGCGGTAACATTTGGCACACCTAACAGCCCGGGTGTTACCCAAGGTACAGCAAAAGATACTTTGCTTGCCACGTATAATGATATTGAAAACGTAAAGCAATTGTTTGCAGCTAACCCTGCCGAGATTGCTGCCATAATTATAGAGCCCGTTGCCGGCAATATGGGGTGCATACCTCCTGCAGAAGGTTTTTTACAGGCTTTAAGAGAGCTTTGTGACGCCAGTGGCACCTTGCTTATATTTGATGAGGTAATGACGGGTTTCAGGCTGGCTAAAGGCGGCGCGCAGGAGCTGTATGGTGTAAAAGCCGATATTGTAGCTTTTGGCAAAGTAATAGGCGGCGGATTGCCTGTGGGTGCTTTTGCTGCCCGTAACGAGATTATGAATTATCTGGCGCCTATTGGGCCAGTATATCAAGCCGGTACGCTTAGCGGTAACCCGCTGGCTATGGCTGCCGGACTCGAGATGCTTAAGGCACTGGATGCTGATAACGAAATATTTATCAGGCTGGATGCTAAAACGGCGTATTTGGAAACAGGGATAAGGAATATACTGGAAAAGAAAAAAATTGCCTTTACCATAAACAGGGTAGGCTCTATGATATCGGTGCATTTTGATGAACGCCCTGTTGTAGATTTTAAAACCGCTGCCAACGGCGATAACGAAATCTTTAAGAAGTTTTTTCATGGCCTGCTGCAGGAAGGTGTATATATTGCGCCCTCAGCTTATGAAACATGGTTTATAACAGACGCCCTGAGTTATGATGATCTTGACTTTACATTGCTGGCTATAGAGAAGGTAGCCAAAACGCTATAAAGCAAAAACTCCCCATTATAGTGGGGAGTTTTTTTATATTAAAATAATTCTAAAATTATTTACCTGTAAGCTGGTTAAGCAGCTTAGGGTTTTGGCTAAGTTTAGTCGCTTGCTCTGGAGACAGGGTAGCATTGATTTTAGCCTCGATAGTCTCAGTAAGATTTTTTTTACGTTCATCGCTTAGGTTTTCGCTAAGTGCGCGGTATTTGTACTCAAACAGGCCTTTAAAGCTCTGCATGTCGGCATCACTTAGAGGTATAAACTCATTAAGGGCTTTAGCATCTGCAATAGCAGCTTCTTGTATAGCGGCTTCTTTAGGAGTACCTGCATTGGTACCTGTAACGGCAGGCTTGGCAACATTTTTCTTTTGCTGAGCATTAGCGGTAAAGCTAAGGCCAAGCATGATTACGAACAAAGCAATTATTTTTTTCATGATAAACGGTATTTGTTTAGTGTTTATAAAGCCAAATCTAACTAAATAATAAAACATCACAAAACTTTAACACTAAAAAATTATCTTCTGCGTTGCTTTTTAAATTTTTTTGCTGTTTTTGTGATTTTTTGTTCACGCTTATCCTTCATTTTCTCAAATTTAGCATACTGGTCAGCAGTCAGTATTTTCTTGATTTCTCTCTTTGTAGCAATCTGATTGTCAAGTCTTTTAGCGGTCATGGCAAAGCGCTCATCAGCAGTAGGTTTTTTACCTGCTTCGCGGTCTGCTTTGCGTTGTTCGTGTGCTTTTTTTGCCTCCTGTGCATTGTTCAAAAACAGCTTTTGCAGTTCGGTTTGTTGCTTGTCTGTTAAGTCAAGATTAAGGGTTAAATGCTTTGCTCTTAACTCTGCTTTTTGCTCCGGGGTAAACGGT
>JAZKDS010000201.1:3806-5318 GCA_040387455.1 Bacteroidota bacterium | reverse complement strand
TTCGCGGTGTTCTTTTTTAGGGCCTCTTTCATTGTCATGCCTTCTGTCCGGGTGTTGTGCGCTCATTGTTAGGCCCACCATCATTGCCATAGCTAAAATCCACGTTTTCATAATCTTATTTTTTAATTATTATGTGTATAAGACATCGCAGCAATAAAAAAGTTTAATTTAAGGGTGAAATATTTTTTTACTCCACGTTTGGCAACTACTTTTGCACCGTGAAAAACGGAATATTTATAGTAGTATTTTTTTTGCTGGTTAGGCCGGTACTACCCGTTTTAGACTATGTAGTCAACTATGATTACATCACTAAAGTGCTGTGTGTTAATAAGGCAAAGCCTTTAATGCACTGTAACGGTAAGTGCCATCTTATGAAAGAGCTGGCCAAAGCTGCCGATGAACAAAAACAGCAGTCTGAAAAAAAATCGGTGCAACAGCAAGCCGAAGTCCTTTTTTGCCAGACCATTACCCCGCTGTTGGTTCCCAACCCTTTTATTGCCGAAAGTAAGCCGGTACAAACGGGTTATTGCAACCTGTACTTTCACATGGGCCATACTTCGGTATTTCATCCTCCCACACGTATTTCTTAAAGTTTTATTGTATTTAATTCCTTCGGCAATATGTGTGCCCGAAGACTAATTTTTTATGCCTTAACCATAAGGCATTGCTTTAACTTTAATAAATAAATTCAAATGAAATTTCTTTTAAAACCTATAGCGGCGCTAATGGCGCTTGCCACCCTTTTTGTGTCTTGTAGTGATGATGATGCTACCGAAAACCTTGCCGGTACAGCAGGCGATGTACAGCTTTATTTTGATAACGGTTTTGCCGGAGATGCGCTTATACCAGGTTCGTCTTATACCAATTCTAACAACGAAGCCGTAACCATTAACAGGTTTAATTATATAGTTAGCAACATAGTACTAATTAAAGCTGACGGGTCTGAATATGTGTATCCTAAAGAGGAAAGCTATTTTATAATAAGCCAGGAGGGCAATATGTTTACCGCCAGTCTTGAAAATGTGCCTGCCGGCGATTATACACAGCTTAAATTTGGTATAGGTGTAGATCAGCAGCGTTACCTGCAGGGCGAAACAGCACAGCAAAGCTTTTGGGACCTTGCCGCTGCGCACGATATGACCTGGACGTGGAGCACAGGCTACAAGTTTATAAATTTTGAAGGAACATTTATCGCACCTGGACTTGATGGAGTCAAAACATTCCAGGTGCACCAGGGCAGTAATACGGCCACCGATAACTATCGTGAGGTTACACTTAACCTGCCCACTACGGCACGCGTAAGGCATGGCGATGTGCCCAGCATACACCTTAAAACAGATGTTAACGTACTGCTTGATGGCCAGGTAAAAATTAGGCTTGCCGATAACCTTAATGGCGCAGGTACGGGTGCTGCCATAATGGGTGGCGAAAACCTGATAAGCATTGCAAACAATTCTTTGCAAATGTTTGTAGTAGACCACGTGCATAACGGTGCAGGTAGCCATGAGGAGT
>JAZKDS010000201.1:0-3796 GCA_040387455.1 Bacteroidota bacterium | reverse complement strand
TTTTATAAAAACACTAATGTGTTGTGTGTTGCTGGTTAGTCTGTACTCTTGTAGTAATGATGAGGAGTATGTGGCTATAAACAAAGCGCTTAACTTTGCTGTACCGTCTAACTTTCCGCAGCCTGTACAGGATATTGCGTATAATTATCCTACAGAAAAAGGGTTTGAACTAGGCAGGAAGCTGTTTTATGACGGCCGCCTCTCGGCAGATGGTACCATATCCTGCTCGTTTTGCCACGAGCAGGGCTATGCCTTTACACACCACGGGCACGACTTTAGCCACGGCATTAATAATCAGGAAGGTACGCGCAATGCGCCGGCTGTTCAAAATATGGCTTTTCAGTCGGAATATTTTTATGATGGTGCCAGCAACAGTCTTGAGATGCTAAGCATTTTACCCATACACAATCCTAAAGAAATGGCTGAAACATTAGAGAGCATTGCAGCAAAGTTGCAACAGGATCAGGGATATGTAGCCCTTTTTAAAGCGGCTTTTGACGACGATCAGGTATCATCGGGTAATATTTTGAAGGCGCTTGGCCAGTTCATGACCATGATGGTTTCGGCAAATTCCCGCTATGATAAATATGTGCGTAATGAGGGCGGACAGCTTACTGCACAGGAACTGACTGGTAGGGAACTGTTTATGCAAAAATGTGCTACGTGCCATACTACTGATTTGTTTACCGATAGCGCTTTCAGGAACAACGGGCTAATGCCTAACCCTAACTTAAATGACCTGGGTCGAGAAATTGTTACGGGCTTTGCTTCAGATCGTTATAAGTTTAAAGTGCCCAGCTTGCGCAATGTAGAAAAAACGGCGCCATACATGCACGATGGCCGTTTTGGCTCGCTGGAGTCGGTGCTTAACTTTTATGCAACCAGGGTACATGATTCTGAAACATTAGACCCGGTTTTAAAGCAAAACAACACCTTGGGTATTGTAATGACTGCCGATGAAAAGGCTGCTATTATAGCTTTTTTAAAAACACTTACCGACGAAGAGTTTCTTGAAAACCCTTTGTTTTATTACCAGACATAACATGAAAAAAATATTTTATATAACCGCATTACTTTTCATGCAGGCGCTGTTTGCAAAAACACCGCCGCCCGATTTTAAAAAATACCTCTCCTCTTTTTACTGCGATGCCTGCGGGTGTTCGGCCAGTGGCGGGGGTATGGGCTTTAGCTCTATGATAGACCGCAACTTTATAGGTGTGCGCTATTTTTATCAAAGCTACAGCAGCCGCGATGGTATTTTTAATAATTCGCCGTGGGTAGACGAAAACTTTAATACCATGCAGCTGTGGGGCAGGATACCGTTAACCGATAGGGTGCAGGTGTCGGTACAATTACCCTACCACTTTTTTAACCGCGATTTGAGTACGGGTGCACAAAATATTGATGGCCTGGGCGACCTTACGGTATTAGGCTTGTATACCGTATACCAAAAGGAAGCCGATAGTACATCATTGAGCCATACGTTGCAAGTAGGCGGAGGTATTAAAGCGCCTACAGGTAAGTATGACGGTGCCAATAACGGCAGCGTAAACCCAAGCTTTCAGCTGGGTACCGGTAGCTGGGATTATATTCTGGCAACCGAATATGTAGTGCAGCGCAACAGCCTTGGCCTTAATGCCATGGCTAATTATGTGTTTAAAACGGAGAATGGCCAAAACTATCAGTTTGGTAACCAACTTAATTATGCCGCTACACTGTTTTATATAGTGGAGAGGGGTAATTATACAATTGTACCGCAGGCGGGCCTTGCAGGCGAAACCTATGCTACTAACCGCCAGTATGGCGAAGATGTACCGCTTACAAAAGGCAATATCCTTTTTGGAAAGCTGGGCCTTGAAGCTGGTTTGGGCGACTTCTCCGTAGGTCTTAACGGTATGCTGCCCATTACCCAAAACCTTACGGGAGGAAGGGTAGAGGCTAATTACCGCTGGGCTGTGAATGTAAATTACAGTTTATAGTCCGATGTAGGAAGTTCGATGTGTCCGATAACGGGAGTAAGACTCTATTTAAAAAGAAAAAGCCTTTGAGGAAAATCAAAGGCTTTTTCTTTGGCAATATTATTCAAATAAAATATAATTTCCTTCCGACAGATTGATATTGTAGTTTACTTTGAAGTCTTTTCGTTTAGTTGAAGCACTTGCTTTTATAATTCTTCTTGGAGATGGAAAACATACAAGTGCTTCTAAATCATATTCTTTAGGGAAACTTACTAAGTTTGAATAATGTTTAAAAGTATTTTCTATTTGATTATATGCCTCGGTTCTATGATTTGAAAAGTTTCCCTTTGCGACTTTTACATCAGTAAAGACAATCTTAAAATCATTTAAAACTACATAATCGCACTGTCCTCCCCTTGCATTTTTCATTACACAATTATCATTTTGTAGAAAATGAAAACTTTTGTTAGTGTTATTTTGAATATGCAGATGATATTTGTCCTTATCTGCTACAAATAAGCCTTTGTGTCGTTCTTTATCTTCAAAAATAAATGTATGCTGATTATATATTGAAGTAAGACATCCTTGATTAATGTGAGGAAAAGCTTCAGATATCTGTACAATCATAAATCCAGTAGTTTATCAAATTCATCTGAAAAGAAATCTGAAACAGTATCAATCATATTTTCCTTTATCTGCCCTAATTTGTCATCAGTTATTTTTCTTGCTTTGCCATTTTTTAATTCGTATGCAATAAAATCTTCAGGATTAAGCCATGATTCTTTTTTTACAATTTTACTTACTCCAAGAGGGTTAGTCTTTCCTTTGTCAAAAGCTAATAATAAATTATTAATTGATGCGAGTACAAAAGGGCTATGTGTTGTCAATACCAAATTCTTGGTTCCTACTAAACAATTTTTTACTAAATATTTAATTAATTCATATTGAGCCTTTGGGTATAAATTTAATTCAGGCTCTTCAATTATAAAATTAAAATTGTACTTGTTTTTCATCAATTTAGAATACTCAATTAAAAGTAAAATAGGTACTATCGTTTGTAAACTCGATGCAGATTCTAAAAGATTAATCTTTTCATTTTTGTCATGATATATATATGATGATTTTCCTTCTCTTTTATAGTGAAGTTTTTGTGAAATGATGCTTAAGGGTAGTCTCTCAATCGTTTGTAGGGCTTTTTCATATTCTAAACCGATATTTAGTATATGTAAAGGAATTTTAACATTATTTTTGAGTAATCCTAAAGTATTGCTCTCAATTAAATGAAGAAGATTTCTCTCTGAAGGGATGTAAATTGAATCAAATAAAAATAAATTCGGAAATGTAATTACGATATTTTCAAAAAAATTTACATAACTCTCTAATTTAGTGTCTTTTTCAAAAAGATCAAGAATATCATCCACATCATTAGGGGTAAAAGATGAATGCTTAACTTTTTCGGAAAATAAGTATTTATATTTTTTTGTTCTACGAATGTTTGAAGGGAATATACGATTTATATTATTCTTTGTATCTAAATAAATACCATGATTTAAACTTTTCGATATTAAAGATTTAAAAGATTTGGTGAAATTCTTTTCTATAGATTCAAACTGAGAATTGTTCACTAAACTTTTAGATCTTTCAATTAAGTTAGTAGCAGTCTGTTTTTCAAATTTGCCGTTGCTGAATTTTAATAAAAAATGAGAATTTAAATTACTTTTATTAGAATATTCAATAAATGTATCCTTATTTAAATATGCCTTAATATTGTAAGAATCCAATTCTTCCTTAAATGAAATATTTTCATTTCTATCCAATTTTCAAGTTCGATGGTGGTT
>JAZKDS010000200.1:0-1713 GCA_040387455.1 Bacteroidota bacterium | reverse complement strand
GTAATATCGCATACAAAATGGCTCAAAACCCGCCGCCCTGAATTTCTTACCCTTACTAAATCCTGGCAGAAAGGTGTAGCCATATTTTTTGTAACCGGCGCAGTATCAGGTACTGCACTGTCGTTTGAGCTGGGTTTGCTTTGGCCGGAGTTCATGAAACACGCCGGGCCTATAATAGGCATGCCGTTCTCGCTGGAGGGGGCTGCATTCTTTATAGAAGCCGTAGCCTTAGGCTTTTACCTCTACGGATGGGGCAAAATACCCGAGCGTTTTCACCTGTTTACGGGTATTATTGTTGGGGTTTCGGGCATGCTCTCGGGCATACTGGTAGTCTCGGCAAACAGCTGGATGAACGCTCCGTCTGGCTTTGACTTTGTTGATGGCCAGTACCTTAACATCGATCCGGTAGCTGCATTTCTTAACCCGGCGTGGTTTGCGCAGGCTCTCCACATGACGCTTGCTGCCTTTGCTGCCACCTCTTTTGCTGTGGCCGGCATACACGCCTGGCAAATTTACAAGGGTCGTAACGCCCTGATACACAAGGCTGCATTTAACATAGCCATAGTTTTTGGGGCCATTGCTGCGCTGCTTCAACCTCTTAGCGGTGACCTTTCGGCCAAGGATATTGCCCACCGCCAGCCGGTTAAACTGGCTGCCCTTGAGGCACATTATGATACCGAGAAAGGCGCCCCGCTGTACATTGGCGGTATTGTAGATGAAGAGAATCAGAGGGTTACCCATAAAATTGAGATACCCAAAGCCTTATCATTTCTTGCCTTTGGCGATTTTGATGCTGAGGTTAAAGGATTAAAAGACTTCCCTAAGAAAGACTTGCCACCGGTGGCCATTACGCACTATGCCTTTCAGGTTATGGTTAGTTTAGGTATGCTATTGGTTTTGGCATCAGTTATTTATCTTATTAGCCTGAGGAAAAAAAAGTGGCAATCCAGCAACCGTTATTGGCTGTATTTTGCACTTATGGCGCCTATTGGGTTCCTTGCCCTCGAGGCCGGGTGGATTGTAACCGAAGTGGGCCGCCAGCCCTGGATTATCCACAACGTTATGCGCACTAAAGATGCCGTAACTCCCATGCCCGGAATGGTTTACAGCCTGTATATGTATGTGTTGCTGTACCTTATACTTACGGTAGCGGTAACGTGGCTTATGGCCCGCCAAATTAAAGTGTTGAATACCAAAACTACCTGATATGCTGTATGTTGTATTGCTTTTTACCGTGATTTCGTTTGTGCTTTATGTACTATTGGGCGGTGCCGACTTTGGTGCCGGGATTCTGGAGTTGTTCTCGGGTCCGGAGCATAAAAAGAGCATTAAAAAAACGGTTTACAGCGTTTTAGGTCCCGTTTGGGAGGCCAACCACATCTGGATCATTATTCTAATTGTTATCCTCTGGATAGCGTTCCCCATATTTTATAACGTGATTATTGTGTGCCTGCACATACCGTTAACTCTTGTTTTACTGGGTATTACGCTGCGTGGTGTGGCCTTTGTATTTCGCCATTATGATGCCGTTAAAGACAAGAGCCAGCTGCTGTATGACCGTATGTTTGAATTCAGCTGCCTGGTTACGCCCATATTTTTAGGCATGACGTTTGGCGCACTGCTCGATGGCGACATCATACTGCTTGAAGATGCTGCAAATGCTTCATTTGCCGATGTATATGTTCATCCGTGGTTACAGCCGTTCCCTATACT
>JAZKDS010000199.1:0-4914 GCA_040387455.1 Bacteroidota bacterium | reverse complement strand
CCCCTGCGAATCTCTGTGGTATAGTTTCCTTTAAAGCCCTCAAAATCTGTTACAAAACATCCATTAAAAAATAATACCTTTGCAGCTCAATTTTTTACAATGAGATTACACAGAAATTTATGCTTTACGGTAATAGACTCGCTTGGGTTTATTTTTAACGAAGGTCAGTATGCCGATAAAGTGGTGGCACTTGCTCTTAAAAAAGATAAGCGCTGGGGCAGCGCCGACCGCAAGTTTGTTGCCGAAACAATATATGAAATTGTAAGGTGGAAACGCCTCTATGCCGAAATTGCAGAGGTTAAAGAACCGTATGACCGCGATAACATTTGGCGCATATTTGCCGTATGGGCGGTACTGCGTGGCATTAACCTGCCGGATTGGAAGTACTTTGAAGAAACTCCAGAGCGCCGTATTAAGGGCCGTTATGATGAGTTAAGCAAGATACGTAAATACCGTGAGTCTATTCCTGACTGGATGGATGAGCTGGGTGTTAAAGAACTGGGAGAAAAAGCATGGGAAAAAGAAATTGCCGCTCAAAACCAGCAGGCAAGGGTTATATTACGTGTTAACACGCTTAAAACCACCCGCGAAAAGCTTCGTGCTATATTATTTGATCTTGATATTGATACCGAGATACCAAAAGAATACCCTGATGCGCTGGTACTTAAAGAGCGTGCCAATGTATTTTTAACCGATGCGTTTAAAGAAGGTTTATTTGAAGTTCAGGATGCGTCATCTCAGTTGGTAGCACGTTTTCTTGACGTAGAACCGGGTATGCGTGTTGTAGATACCTGTGCCGGTGCCGGAGGTAAAACCCTTCATATGGCTGCCCTTATGGAAAATAAAGGTCAGCTTATTGCTATGGACTTATATGAAAGCAAACTGAAGCAGCTAAAAATACGTGCCAAACGCGATAGCGCTTTTAATATTGAATACAGGATTATTGATAGCACAAAAGTTATTAAGAAACTGCACGAAAAGGCCGACCGTGTGCTTATTGATGCACCATGCAGTGGCTTGGGTGTACTTAAACGTAACCCAGACAGCAAGTGGAAACTACAGCCTGAGTTTATAGATAACATTAAAAAAACACAGGCCGAGGTACTTGAAAATTACAGCAAAATAGTTAAGCCGGGCGGCAAGCTCGTATATGCTACCTGCTCTGTATTACCATCTGAAAATGAGGAGCAGGTAAAACATTTCCTTAATACAGAAATTGGTAAAGAGTTCACTTTTATAAAGGAACATAAGGTATTAGCATCAGAATCGGGTTTTGATGTTTTTATATGGCTCAATTAGAAAGAAAAAAATAACATTTAACAAACAGATTGTTAAATGGTAACATCAAATACCATATAAAGTAATTACATTTGCTGTCCTATTAATTTTTTTATGAAACATTTTTTTACTTTATCTTTTATCCTTAGCGCGGTTGTGGGCTTTGCCCAAATTCCGGCAGGTTATTACAATACGGCAACGGGTACAGGCTATACGCTTAAAACCCAATTGCATAATATTATAGACGGGCATACAGATCAGGGCTACAGTGGTCTTTATACCACATTTGCTTTATCGGATAAAGACCTTTACTATGAAAATAACGGTTCTATTCTTGATATCTATTCAGAAAAGCCTGCCGGACCTGATTCTTATGAATATTATTATGGTTCTAACCAGCAAGATGATGGCAGCGGCGGTACCCAGGAAGGCCAGAAGTTTAACAGAGAGCACATTATACCACAATCGTATTTTGGATCTGTAACACCTATGTATTCTGATGCACATTTTATCCTTCCAACAGATAAATATGTAAACGGCCAAAGAGGTAATTTGCCTTTCGGCAAGGTTAATAATGCTACCCTTACTACCTCAAATGGCTCTAAAAAAGGCAGTAACCTAAATTCAGGTTATTCAGCAGGTTTTAGCGGTAATGTTTTTGAACCTATAGATGAGTTTAAAGGCGATGTAGCAAGGATGCTTTTTTACTTTGCAACACGTTATCAGGGACAGCTTGCAGGGTTTTACACAAGCACAAACGTAAGCTCTACCGAATCTAAAGCAATGTTTGATGGTACAGAAAATCATGCATTTTCTAATACCTTCTTAAACATTTTACTTACATGGAACAGCCAGGACCCGGTTAGCCAGAGGGAAATAGACCGTAACAATGCTATTTATGGCCGCCAAAACAACAGGAACCCGTATATAGACCATCCGGAATATGTACAAAGCATCTGGGGTACTGTAGCAGGTATTGATGATGCATTTTCAGCGAATATATCGGTATATCCTAACCCAGCCATAAACCATGAGGTAAACATTTACAGCGAGGCTGACCTGACTGAAATTCAACTTATTAACCTTAACGGCCAGCTGATACAATATATAGTACAGCCAAATGCGGTTAACAACAGCTATACATTAAGCAACTTGCCACAGGGCTTTTATATGCTAAAGCTTACCTCGGGCAACCAAACCGAAACCCGAAAGGTTGTAGTAAACTAAAACAAAACTCCCCGCCACGGCGGGGAGTTTTTTGTTATATAGTTTCCATTTCGACTGAAGCGCAGCGGAATGGAGAAAATCTCAACTACAATTTGATGTTTCTATCGTCGAATGTAAAAAATCATTACATTAATTGCTCTTCTTGCTGTTCATAATCTGCCACTGGTCGTTAAGGTATTTTACCTTGTGCACTTCTCTCATAATATCCTCGCGCTCATCTTCATAGTATTCGCTGGTTTTATCAGTTTCGGCATCAAGATCGGTGGCGCGCTCCAGCAGGTTATCCATAACTGGCTGCAATTTATCTTTAACTATTTGTGGCATAGCACTAAATAGTTGTTGTAGTTCCTGGTGTAACATAATTGTGTGTTTTTATAAAGGTACAGCTATTACTCAAAAAGTGCAAGTCTCAGCAAAAGCCTTTAACACATGAGTGGCCATTCATAATTTACCCAAGCCATCCTTCCCTATCCAGGCTCCTGTACTGTATGGCCTCGCTTATATGGTGCGACGCTACATGTTCTACACCTTCAAGATCGGCAATAGTACGGCTCACTTTCAGTATACGGTCATATGCACGGGCAGAGAGGTTAAGCCGCTCCATTGCGGTTTTAAGCAGATTAAGCGATGCATCGTCAAGCTGGCAATATTCGCGTATTTGCTTGGTACTCATCTGGGCATTGTAGTGCACGTTTTCAAATTGCTCAAAACGTTGGGTCTGAATTTCGCGGGCAGCGGTAACACGCTTGCGTATTTCTACACTGCTTTCAGCAGGGCGGGTATCGCTAAGTTTTTCAAAAGGTACAGGTGTTACTTCAATGTGTATATCTATACGATCTAATAACGGGCCCGATATCTTGCTCAAATAGCGCTGCATTTCGTGTGGAGAAGAGCTTACCGGTGCATCGGGGTCGTTAAAATAACCACCGGGACTTGGGTTCATACTGGCCACCAGCATAAAGCTTGACGGATAGGTTATAGTAAAACGTGCGCGGCTTATGGTAACCTCACGGTCTTCCAGCGGCTGGCGCATTACCTCTAATACATCGCGTTTAAACTCGGGCAGCTCATCCAGAAAAAGCACTCCATTGTGCGACAGTGAAATTTCTCCCGGCTGCGGAAAACTTCCCCCGCCTACAAGTGCTACATTTGAAATAGTATGATGTGGACTGCGGAATGGCCTTTGGCTCATAAGGCCCACATTTTTTATCTTGCCGGCCACACTGTGTATTTTTGTAGTTTCAAGTGCTTCGCGTAGTGTCATGGGCGGCAATATACTGGGCAGGCGCTTGGCCAGCATGGTTTTACCCGCACCCGGCGGACCTATAAGTATAATGTTATGTCCACCCGCTGCGGCAATTTCCATACAGCGCTTTATAGATTCCTGGCCTTTAACATCATTAAAGTCAAACTCCGGGAAATCGAGCGTTTTATAAAATTCTTCGCGGGTATTTATAATAGTAGGCTCCAGTGTGCCACGGCCTTCAAAAAAATCTATAATCTCTTTTACATTTTCCAGCCCATAGCAATCAAGTCCGGCCACAATAGCGGCCTCTTTTACATTTTGCTTTGGTAAAAAGAAGCCCTTAAAGCCTTCTTCTTTCGCTTTAATTGCAATAGGCAGTACACCTCTTATAGGCTGTAGAGATCCATCTAAGGATAGCTCTCCCATAATAATGTACTTATCAACATCGTCGCTTTTTATTTGTCCTGAAGCTGCTAAAATGCCCACAGCCAGCGTAAGGTCATAAGCACTGCCCTCTTTCCTTAAATCGGCAGGGGCCATATTAATAGTTATCTTTTTTCCGGGAAGGCTGTAACCGTTATTTTTAAGTGCAGCGGCAATGCGGTAGCTGCTTTCTTTAACGGCAACATCGGCAAGGCCCACAAGATGGTAGCCTATACCCTTATCAATATTAACTTCTACAGTTATGGTGGTGGCTTCTACGCCAAAAACGGCGCTGCCATAAACTTTTATAAGCATGATGAGGTTTTACAGGGCATGAAAATACAAAAATATAGTTTAAAGTATGTTTATAAAACTTAATAAGCATGTAAGAAAATTAATTCGAAAATATCTTGTTATGAAAAATTTTATATTAAATTTATCACATCTTTTTAAATCATAGTGATTTAAGGATAAAAGTAAATTTAAAAATCACCTCAAAACCTCATTTATGAAAAAACGTTTTTTTTCGTGGATGGTATTATTTATTGTATTTACAATAAATGCCCAAAGTGTAGACAGCAGTTATTATTACTACAAAGAACAAAAAATTCCTCTAACAGTCGACAAAACCTATGTGTGTATTGTTACCGCAACAAATTTTCAAAAATCAGCCAGTGCACATTATGGATTTAATGATTTTAATTTAAGAAAACTTGAAAACGGAACGGCACAGGCACAAA
>JAZKDS010000198.1:6820-8344 GCA_040387455.1 Bacteroidota bacterium | reverse complement strand
ATGGCCGGTGGTGGCAGTGAAGATCCTAACGTTTTCAGCGAAGATATCTTTAGCTGGAGAAGGATTCGCCTGGCGCCTACTGTGGTGCTTATAGGTTTTGGTGTTACCATATATGCTATACTTAAAAATCCTGGAACTGCAAATGTGCCTGGGGCAACTGAAATATTTCCGGAAGACAAACCAATCAAGACACAAAACGCCAAAAAATAATAAATGGAATTCACTTTTTTTCAGGCTATTATCCTTGCCATTATAGAAGGGCTTACAGAGTACCTGCCTATTTCCTCTACCGCCCACATGATTTTTGCCAGTTCTTACTACGGCATAGAAAATGACCCATTTGTAAAGCTTTTCCAGACCGCTATTCAGTTTGGCGCTATCCTCGCTGTTGTAGCACTGTATTGGAAGAAATTTTTTGATTTTAGCCGTATAAGCTTTTACATTAAGCTTTCATGTGCCGTTATACCTGCACTTGCGCTAGGCTATATTTTTGATGATTATATAGACGCTGCCCTGGGCGACCCGATACCTATTGCCATTGTGCTTATAGTGGGGGGTGTTGTACTACTGTTTATAGATAAATTCTTTAAAAATCCTCAAATAACTAAAGAAGAAGATATTACTATTAAAAAAGCTGTAACCATAGGTTTTTGGCAATGCCTTGCCATGATGCCCGGCACCAGCCGTGCAGCAGCCTCTATAATAGGTGGTATGCAACAAAAGCTAACCCGTGAGGCTGCGGCCGAATTTTCGTTCTTTTTAGCGGTACCCACAATGCTGGCGGTAACCGTATATTCAATCGTGCTTAAAAAGTATGACTATAACGGTGTTGAAGTAAAAGGTTATAACCTGCTTATGGAAGGCGACAACCTGCAAAAATTTGTTGCGGGTAATGTAATTGCTTTTGTAGTTGCCATTATTGCTATTAAAGGTTTTATAGGTATTATTAAAAAATATGGCTTTAAGCCATGGGGCTGGTACCGCATTATAGCCGGTGCTGCGTTGCTGACTTACTTTGTAACGTTTAAATAATACCCATTGACTACTCCCGAAGAATATACCGAAGGGCAGATATTGCTGCTTGATAAGCCGCTTACCTGGAGCTCTTTTCAGGCGGTTAATAAGGTTAAATGGAGCCTTAAAAAGCACATGGGGCTTAAAAAGATAAAAGTGGGCCATGCCGGCACGCTCGATCCTTTGGCTACCGGGCTGCTTATTGTGTGTACCGGTAAATTTACCAAGCGCATTATGGAGCTTCAGGGTATGGAGAAGGAGTATACCGGCACGTTTATGCTGGGTGCTACCACGCCATCTTATGATTTGGAGACCGAAGTAAACGCAATTTTCCCTACAGAGCATATTACCGAGATGCTTATTAATGATACCCTGCCACAATTTTTAGGCGAGATCGACCAAAAACCACCTGTGTTTTCGGCTATAAAAAAGGATGGCAAGCGCCTGTATGAGCATGCCCGTAAAGGTGAGGAAGTAGAGATAGCAACACGCAAAACTACCATACATGAG
>JAZKDS010000198.1:0-6810 GCA_040387455.1 Bacteroidota bacterium | reverse complement strand
GGCCTCATCCAGCAGACGCCCCCGATATTCTCGGCCGTGAAAGTGGACGGCAAGCGCGCCTACGAGCTGGCCCGCACCGGCCAGGAAGCCGAAATCAAGCCCAAAACCGTCGAAATCAAGACCTTCGAAATCACGCGCATTGCCCTGCCCGAAATTGATTTTAGGGTGGTGTGCAGCAAGGGTACTTATATTCGCTCTCTGGCGTATGATTTTGGTATGGCACTTAACAGCGGCGCGCATTTAACGGCATTGCGACGTACTAAAATAGGCGAGTTTTCCGTTGAAAATGCTATATCACCTCAAGACTTTGAAGACAACATTACTCCTTAGTTTATTTCTTGCTGTTTCGTTTACCCTGCATGCACAGGTTAAAAAGCCCGAAACCATTTTTAAAGTTACCAATGCCGATGTTGAGCCTGAAGGCGAAAAACATTATTTTGGGCAATTCTCCATTTCTATTCCTATCCGGTCTAACCCGTATCGCGATGAGTATGATAGTTATACTGATGATAATGGTAATGGATCTATTGATGCCGGCGAACGTAATTATTCGGCTTTAGATTATATTTGGCCCGATGGCCTTAGCATACATTATGGTGTGGGCTTGCATTATAAAAAATGGGTGGGCCTTAGTGCTAATGCCGGTATTGACTGGCTTGCTACCGGTAAGTTAGTAAGTACACCTGTGTATGCAGCCTTGTTTTTTAGCCCGCAGTTTTGGGATTCTACAAATTTATATTTGCAGGCAGGTTATGGTTATACCTTTGCCCTGGGCAGGGGAAACCTGGGAGGTGCTTATGAGAAATACCGCGTAGGCCTTAATTTTGATAATGACCTTGTGCTTTATCTTGAGGTTAACCGGTATGGTTTTCCGCTTTATGATATGAATCCTGCCGGTAGTGTTTGTATAGGAGCTTCTATAACTGGTTTGTTTTAAATATGTAGTGTTCTTATATTTTTAACCAATGAAACATATTTACCTTTTTGTTTTATTCTTATTTACGCTGGCTGCCCACGCGCAGAACAGGACGGTCTATGTGGTTAAAAATGATAGTCTTGCAAAGCCATCGCCTAAAACAGATGGCGACAGTTTTTTTGATAACCTGAATCCGTTTGCGCAGTTTGCCGGTTCTATACCGTTGCGCTACAATCCGGAATATGGTAATACCAATACATCGAACGGAGATGCGGCAACCTACTTTTTGCCTGACGGGCTTAGTATGCATGGAGGTATGGGTTTTCATATAGGCCAAACACTGGCGTTTACGGCAAATTCCGGGTTTGACTGGCATATAGAAACCGGGCTGTTTTCGGTTCCGGTTTATGGTAGTGCTATTTTAAACATCCGTTATTCTGATGAAGAAAGTATATTACTACAATATGGCTACGGCAGGGCATTTGCCATAGGTCACGGTAATCTGTCGGGCGGATACCAAAAATTCAGGGTTGGGTATGTTATAGATATTCTGGGTATCTTTGCAGAAATAAACAATTATGGCTATGCCTGGAAAGATGCGCCCACTATGAGCAGCATAAACTTTGGGGTACAGCTGTTTGTATTTGAATAGCAATGAAAACAATTATACTATTTTTATTAAGCATTACCGCTTTTGCCCAAAATCAAGTGCAGTTGCAGGATGGCGACCTTATATTTCAGGATATGGACTGTGGCCCGCTGTGCGATGCTATTGAGGCCGTTACCGAAGGTTACAACGGTGCCGATTTTAGTCACATGGGGGTAGTGTACCACCGTAATGATACTGTACATATAATAGAGGCGGCAGGCAGTGCAGTGCGCCTTACTCCGTTAGAGAAATTTAAAAAGAATACATCAAAGCCTATGCTGGTGGGCAGGTTAAAGCCTGAATTTAGAAGCCTGGCTAAAAATGCTATTGGTTTTTCGCTGCTGCAAATGGGTGTGCCTTATGATGATGAATATGTGTATAGCAATGGCAGCTATTATTGCTCAGAACTTGTGTATGATGCTTTTATGTTTGCAAATGGAGGTAAGCCGTTTTTTGAGTTGCAGCCTATGACCTATAAACAACCCGGTACTGATAATTTTTTTCCGGCATGGGTAGACTACTATAAGTCAATCAATAAAAATATCCCCGAAGGCCAGCCCGGCTGTAACCCCGGTGGTATTTCGCTTAGCAATAAGATTGATATTGTGGGAACGGTTGAGTAGTATTGATTTTATACCCTACCTTTGTGTCAGGTTTTTTAGTTGTAGTGCCCTTATTGCCAAATAATCGCACCGTTAAACCACCCAAATCTAGTTCCTTCAAATAGTTAAAATTCATTCTGTAGAGAATATTTTTACTACGCATTTGTATTTCACGTAAATAATTGTAATTTTGCACTCCCTTTATTGGGGATGGAATGTTTAATTAAAATAATTTATTGTGAACACATTAAGCTACAAAACAGTTTCAGCAAACAAAGCCACTGCACGCAAGGAGTGGATAGTTGTTGACGCTGAAGGGCATAATCTGGGCCGTTTTGCTTCTAAAGTTGCGATGCTTTTAAGAGGTAAATACAAAACCAATTATACCCCGCACGTTGACTGTGGTGATAACGTAATTGTTATCAACGCAGAAAAGATCAACCTTACAGGTAACAAACTGGATGACAAAACGTACATCCGTCACACAGGTTACCCTGGAGGACAGCGCACTCTTACCGCTAAAGTTGTTAAGGCAAAAAACCCTTCAATCTTAGTTGAGAAAGCTGTAA
Source organism: Bacteroidota bacterium (assembly GCA_040387455.1). GTDB lineage: Bacteria > Bacteroidota > Bacteroidia > Flavobacteriales > Flavobacteriaceae > Flavobacterium. The sequence goes on along the minus strand of JAZKDS010000198.1, from coordinate 4,074 downwards.
AAGGAATGCTTCCTAAAAACAAATTAGGTGCAGAGCTATTCCGTAATTTAAATGTATATGTAGGTCCTGACCACAAGCACGCGGCTCAGACACCTAAATCCGTTAACTTAAACGACCTAAAGTAAGATGGCGACAATCCACAAAATTGGCAGGAGAAAAACTGCTGTTGCCCGTATTTACCTGAGCGAAGGTTCTGGTAAAATCACGGTTAACAAAAAAGACCTGGAAGTATATTTCCCAACCGCTACACTACAGTACAAAGTACGTCAGCCACTTAGTTTAACTAATACGGTTGAAAACTACGATGTAAAAGTAAATGTTTACGGTGGTGGTATTACAGGACAGGCAGAAGCTGTAAGGATGGCAATTGCACGCGCTATGTGTGAAATTGATGCTGAAAACAGGCTAATCCTTAAGCCAGAAGGCTTATTAACAAGGGACCCTCGTATGGTAGAACGTAAGAAATTCGGCCAGAAGAAAGCCCGTAAGAGATTCCAGTTCTCTAAACGTTAATATTCAAGCCGCCCTGAACTTGTTGATGGGCATGATTAAAAAAATTAAAAACCTAGAGTTGTTGTTGCCCCGCTGAGGCGTGGGGTTAGTTTAGCATCTAAATGGGCAGGGCCTTGTAAAAGCCACCTACTCATTGCTTACTCAACAGAACGTAAACTATTACAAAAATGGCAAATAAAGTAGAAGTTAAAGACTTACTGGAAGCTGGTGTGCACTTTGGACACATGACCAGGAAATGGGATCCAAATATGGCCCCTTACATTTACATGGAGCGTAATGGCATACACATTATCAACCTGTATAAAACTGCAGCTAAAATAGAAGAGGCTAACGAAGCTCTTAAAAAAATAGCTGCATCAGGCAGAAAAATCCTTTTTGTTGCTACAAAAAAACAAGCTAAGGATATCGTTGCTGAAAAAGCAGCTGCCGCTAACATGCCGTACATCACCGAAAGGTGGCCTGGTGGTATGCTTACAAATTTTGTAACTATCCGTAAAGCTGTTAAAAAAATGGCGATGATAGACAAAATGAAAAAAGACGGTACATTTATGACGCTTTCTAAGAAAGAGCGCCTTCAGGTAGATCGTTTACGTGCTAAGCTTGAAAAAAACCTTGGCTCTATTGCAGACATGACCAGGCTTCCTGCCGCTCTGTTTGTTGTAGACATCAAGGCTGAACACATCGCAGTAAAAGAAGCGCAGAAATTAAACATTCCGGTTTTCGCAATGGTAGATACCAACTCTGACCCACGTCAGGTTGAATATGTCATCCCTGCAAATGATGACGCTTCTAAATCAATAGACAAAATCTTATCTCTTGTTACAGGTGCTGTAATTGAAGGACTTGCTGACAGGAAATCTGACAAAGATGACTTCCAGGACGGTCCTGCTGGTGAAGCTACTGAAGCTGCACCCGTAAAAGCTGAGGCTCCGGCCGCAGTTGAAGCTCCTGTTGCCGAAGCTCCTGCACAAGCAGAAGCCCCGGCTGCATCTGAAGAATAAGATAACATTACAGTAAAGCCGTTGTGCCGGGTGATGTTTACTTTTGTAGCATTATCTAACATAACGGCTTTATTTTTATTTAAAACAACAAATTAAATTACAATTATAATGGCAAATATTACTGCTGCAGACGTAAATAAACTACGCCAGATTACCGGTGCAGGTATGATGGACTGCAAAAAAGCGCTTGTTGAAGCTGAAGGAGATTTTGACAAAGCGATTGAATACCTACGTAAAAAAGGACAAAAAGTTGCTGCTAACAGGGCTGACCGCGAATCTAGCGAAGGTGCTGTACTTGCAGTAGTTAACGATGACAAAACTGCCGGTGTTGTTATATCTGTTAACTGTGAGACTGACTTTGTTGCCAAAAACGAATCTTACGTTAAAATGGCTACAGATCTTGCTAACCTTGCCCTTAAATTTAATACTAAAGAAGAGTTTCTTGCTGCTGACTACAACGGTATTACTGTTGAAGACAAGCTTACAGAGCAAACTGGCGTTATAGGCGAAAAAATTGAAATAGGTGCGTTTGAAAGGCTTGAAGGAGCTTTTGTAGGTGCTTATATTCACGCTGGTAACAGGATTGCTACTCTTGTTAGCCTTTCTGCTAAAGTTGATGGCGCTGAAGATGCTGCCCGTAACGTAGCTATGCAGGCTGCTGCAATGGCACCTATTGCTCTTAACGAGGATGGTGTTGATGCTGCTGTTGTAGAAAAAGAAATCGAAATTGCTAAAGACGTTCTGCGTCAGGAAGGTAAGCCAGAAGCTATGCTTGATAACATTGCTAAAGGTAAACTTGGTCGTTTCTTTAAAGATAACACCCTTGTAAACCAAGACTATATCAAAGACAACAAACTTAGCGTAAGCGAGTATGTTAAGTCTGTTGATGGTGCTCTTATCGTTACAGGTTTCAAAAGGGTTGCACTTGCTTAATTAGCAAACAACTTTTTTACCATACAAAACCCCGCTCAAAAGGCGGGGTTTTTTGTTTATTTTTCGATAAAGTAATTTCTTACAAAGCATGTCGAAAAAGGGTGTAATATTTCACTTTCGGACTTCGGAATCGACTAATAATGCCATAAAATTTATAAAGTCCAAAAGGGATAAAGTTTTGGTGGAGTTCTAGTGTCTCAAATATTCAAAAGCTAAAAATGATTCCTTTGCTCCAACTTCCGGCCTCGGACCTCCGACTTTTAAACTTTCGACTTTCGACCATAAAAAAACATATACCCCAGCGCAATGCAGGTTACCCCGGCAGCACCATACATAACCATAGGTATGCGGGCAATAACATCGACATAATACCATCCGGCAAAAAGGGCACCCATACCTATGCCGGCCTCAAGGGCAATATACATGGTGGCCATAGCTTTGCCACGGTGGTCGGGCAGGCTCATGTCCACCGTCCAGGCATTAAGGGCAGGAGAAAGCACCCCCTGGCTGATGCCATAAACCGCTGCACCTGCCATTAGCACCACAAAGCTATCGGCATAGCCTATAAGGGTAAAGGCAACTATCAGCATGCCCAGCCCTACTTTTATAACACTGGTGCGCCCATATTTGTCGCTGGCCTTGCCGGCTGCAAAGCGCACTACTAAAGATGCCAATGTAAACGCCATAAAAAACAGGCCTTTATTGGCAATGCCTAAAAACTCGGTTTTATCGGGTATAAGGGTAAGTATAGCGCCATAGCCTAAGTACGACAGGAATATTACCACCGCAGCCGGAATTACCTCCGGCGCAATAATATCGGTGCGCTTAATTTTTAGCAAACGCGGATGAAAACGCTGGCGCAGCTCGGGTGCCAGCGTTTCTTTCATATTCATAAGTATGATGATAGAAAGCAGCGCAAATGCCGATGATATGTAAAACAGCACGTTGATAGAAAAGTACAGGGTAATATAACTGCCTATAGCCGGGCCAATGGCCATGCCGGTGCTAAAAGCCAGCCCGTGTATGCCCAGTGCCTCACCCCAGCGTTCTTTTGGGGCAATGTCGGCCACATAGGCTGCGGTTGCCGTAGGCTTAAACCCGGTAGAAAAACCATGCATAAGCCTCAGGAATAAAAAGCCTGCAACCCATGCCAGCACAGGGTATAAAAACCCGCATACAAAGCACACTATAGAGCCAAACGCCATAACGGGTACACGGCCTATAGTATCTGTAAGGCGGCCGCTAAACGGGCGCGATATACCTGCCGTTAATGTAAACAGGGCAATGATAAGGCCTTTGTATTCAGATCCGCCCAGGCCTTCAAGATAGGAGGGTAGCTCTGGTATAAGCATGTTGAAGCTGGCCGAAAACAGCAGTGAACTAAGGCACAGCAGGCCAAATTGCAGGTTGTAGATGGGGTGTTTTTGTGCTTGCATAATAAGCGTGCAAAGCTACGCATAACATATTGGGCAGGCAATTAATTTAGGCACTGAGAGTATTTTCGTATTTAAGTTAAGCTATTCCCCTCCTTGGGATGGGCGCCCGTAGGGTGGAGTGGTTATCTTATGCAGTGCCCCGGCCTATTTCTTCGGGCTTAAAAAAGGCTCCAGCGTTTCCATCATTTTTT
>JAZKDS010000197.1:10550-13059 GCA_040387455.1 Bacteroidota bacterium | reverse complement strand
AATAGTTTTGATAAAACGTTTGAAATAGAGCCTGTCTTTCTTGACAAAAAGCTCAACAAGAATTTTTACAATGTATTCAGTAACTCAGTACTCTGGGCGCTGTTTCATTACTTTCCCAGTTATGTAGAATATAATGAGGAGGCTTTTGAAGCCTATAAAACGGCTAATGAAATTGTTGCCGAAAAGGTAAATGCCATTTATGAACCCGGCGATATCGTCTGGATACACGATTATCACTTTTTAGGGCTCGCCGCTTTAGTAAGAGAAAAGCACCCCGATGCTAAAATTGGGTTCTTCCTCCACATACCCTTCCCTAATTTTGAGCTGTTCAGGATTTTGCCTAATAAAGCCAAAAAATATATACTGCAGGGTATATTAGGCGCTAATGTAGCAGGCTTTCATACCTGGGATAACGCCATCCATTTTACAGAATGTATAGAGAAGATACTTGGTTATACCCAAAAAAGCTTTGTGTTTCCGCAAGATACCCACCGTACAAAAATTGGCTCCTTCCCTATCAGTATTGATTTTGATAAGTTTTATGATGCATATGACAGGCCTAATGTAATAGCCCTGCGCAATGAAATTAAAGAACTTTATGGCGATAAAAAAATTATCTTTTCGGTAGACCGCCTTGACTACACAAAGGGTATTAGCAACCGCCTTAATGCTTTTGAAAGCTTTTTACAAAAACACCCCGAATGGCAGGAAAAAGTAGTGTTCCTGTTGGTTATTGTGCCATCTCGTGAAGAAATAGGCAAGTATGGCGAGCGTAAAAAAATAATTGAAGTAAATATAGGCCGCATCAACGGCTCTATGGGCAGCTACAAATGGGCACCTGTAGTATACCAATACCAATCGGTAGATTTTGACAGGCTTATTGCCCTTTATACCAGCGCGGACGTGGCCTTAATATCGCCTGTGCGCGATGGTATGAACCTTGTAGCAAAAGAATATGTTGCCAGCCGCAAAGATGGCCGTGGTGCGCTTATTTTAAGCAGCATGGCCGGTGCCGCTAAAGAGTTGCAGGAAGCCATAACCATTAACCCGTTTGACACAGAACTTACAGGTGAAAAAATTGCACAGGCACTTAATATGCCCGAAGAGGTTCAGGAAATAAAAATGAAGCGCATGCAGGCGTATCTTAAAACACATGACGTTTTTAGGTGGGCAAATAAATTTTTACGAGAAACCGAAGAAATGCACGGCCATGACAACAAGGCTGTAAAGCTTTCAGGCAAAGCTAAGGACACGTTATTGCATATGTTTGAAAATGCAAACAAACGATTGCTATTATTAGACTTTGACGGCACGCTTGTGGGGCTTAAGTCAAGGCCGGACCTGGCTGTGCCCGATGCAAAGCTTCTTTCTTTATTAGCTGCACTGGCCGCTGACCCCAAAAATGACGTATGGATAATAAGCGGGCGCGATAAAAACTTTTTACAAAAATATTTAGGCCACCTGCCCATTGGCCTGGTGGCAGAGCACGGTGGCTACATTAAGCAGGAACAGGGCTGGGAGTCTGTTATACAGGGTATGCCCGAATGGAAACAGCGTGTTATTGATGTAATACAGGAATATGCCGATATGAATGCCGAAAGCTTTATAGAAATAAAGGAGTTTGGCGTGGCATTTCACTATCGTAATGTAGATGAAAAACAGGGCTTCCTGATTTCGAGAGAGCTACTTACATTACTTAAAAACCACCTGTTTAATACTCCGGTGCAAATTATTGACGGTAATAAGGTTATAGAAGTAAAGCATTTTATGGCACACAAAGGCACTACCTGCCGCAACAATATACTGTGTGGCGACCATGATTTTGTATTGGCCTTTGGTGATGACAAAACCGATGAAGATATGTTTGAATTGCTAACCGGCGAGAATGAATTTTCTGTTAAGGTAGGGCCCGGCAATACCGCTGCAAAATACAGGATAGCATCGGTAGAAAAGGTACTCGAATTTTTGGGTAAACTGGAAGGACATCCGGCATAGTTTCGTATATTTATGGCATATAAATACCTGATATACAAAGTGTGCCTAAATTATATTCTTACAATTGGCTATTGCCGTTTTTTATTTTAACCGGCATTTACGCCTATTCACAAACATGGCAACAGGTAAACAGTAATACATCTAACGAGGTGTATGATATGTATTTTAGTAATGAAAATACCGGATTTGCCATTACAGCAAACGGGCAGGTACTAAAAACTACAGATGCCGGCAATAACTGGACAGTTTTTATAAACGAAACTGCAATTAAAAGTGATGCCTCAATAGTATGCGGTGGTAATAGTGTTATTTGCTATGGTAAAGATGTAGACGGAAATAACCAAAAAGTTTCATTCTCAATAGATTCTAATACCACTACTACAGCGCCTACTGTACAGAGTGTTTCTTTTCCTATATACCATAATAATCAGGAATGGAACCTTGAAGGTGTAAATGCCATGGTAAATACTGCATATCCTGATACATATACAGACCGGTTTGGCGTGTACAACAA
>JAZKDS010000197.1:4131-10540 GCA_040387455.1 Bacteroidota bacterium | reverse complement strand
ACAACAATGCTGTATTTTGCTCAGATGCACTATCTATATATTATAGCAATGATGTTGGATCAACCTGGGTAAAAAAACAGTTTACAAATTCGGCTTTCTCCTCTTATCCGTATCAGGCGTATTACACCGGTACACAAAAGCTTATTGCCATAACGCAGTATCCTACCATTATGCATATTTCTTATGATGAAGGTAGTACCTGGACTACGCATGAAATGCCTGCGCAATATTTTTACTTCATAAATGCCGGGCTTACATTAGGCCTATCGCTTGTAGAACATAATAAACTGTATTATACTGCTAATGATGGTACATCGGCAGGATTGCACATTTTACCTGAGCCTGTACTGAATGCCTATGCATATAACGAAAGTTTGGTTTTTGTTTTTGGAGAAAATGGTATAATCTATAAATCAGTCAATTTAGAGGAGGCGCTCAGCAATCACGCTGTAACAAATCAAAGCTTTACGATATATCCTAACCCTGCCAATAGTAGTATTAGCTTAGATTATAATGCCGACCTGATTTCTATAAACTCAATTACAATTATAAATGCTCAAGGAAAAACAATACACAGCACTACAGGAAATTGTACTACCCTGCCCTTTAATGGTGCTGCATCAGGCATGTATATTTTACAAATTAACACAGACCAGGGCTTGATTACTAAAAAGATAATTGTGAATTAAGTATCTTGTATCTTTATTAAAACCCATATTTAAGAATGAAAAAACTTGCTTTACTGCTGTTTGTTTTTACAGTTACTTTATCATTTGCTCAAAAGACAGAATACGATACCAAAACAAACATTCGCTACTATCCTGAGGCCGATTATAAAAATGATGCCTACAAGGCAGAGCGCTGTATACTGGATGTATATTACCCAAAAAACACCACAAGCTTTACCACAATAATTTGGTTTCATGGTGGGGGCATAACCGGGGGCAGTAAAGAAATACCTCAATATTTAAAAGACAAAGGCTACTGCGTTATAGGTGTAGGCTACCGCCTTAGTCCAAAAGTTACTGCACCCGCCTATATAGAAGATGCTACTGCTGCGGTGGCCTGGGCATTTAATAACATAGCCACTTATGGCGGCGACCCTAATAGTATTTTCGTATCAGGGCATTCTGCCGGAGGGTATTTAGGACTTATGATTGGCCTTGATAAAACCTACCTGGCCAAATATAATATTGATGCCAATAAAATTGCCGGGCTCATACCTTTTAGCCCACAGTGCATTACGCATTTTACAGTGCGTAAAGAGCAGGGCATTCCTGAAAAACAGCCTACTATAGATAAGTACGCGCCTTTATTCCACGTGAGGGCCGATGCCCCACCCATGCTGCTTATAACCGGTGGCCGCGAAATGGAACTGCTGGGCCGCTATGAAGAAAATGCCTACATGGAACGTATGATGAAGCTTACAGGCCATAAAGACACACACCTGTTTGAAATTGAAGGTTACGGACACGATATGGTATATCCGGGGCTACCGTTACTTATTAATGAAGTAAAAAGGGTTGTGGAACTTAAGAAGAAAACTTCTGAATAATAGATTGATATAATTATGAATAAAACAAAAATCCCACGCCATGTAGCGTGGGATTTTTTATTTGAGATTTTCTCCCTATCGGTCGAAATATATTTACTAGCTAAGCGCTTTTGTAACCTGGTCTGCAGCTTCCTGAAATAATGTAGCAGAAAGGATAGGCATGCCTGAGTTATCTATAAGTTCTTTTGCAATATCAGCGTTGGTACCCTGTAAACGTACAATGATTGGCACGTTAATAGAGTCACCCATGTTTTGGTAAGCATCTACAACACCCTGAGCAACACGGTCGCAACGCACAATACCACCAAAGATGTTGATAAGGATAGCCTTAACGTTAGGATCTTTAAGGATAATACGAAAAGCTGTTTCAACACGCTTGGCATCGGCAGTACCACCCACATCAAGGAAGTTTGCCGGCTCAAAACCTGCATATTTAATAAGGTCCATAGTTGCCATGGCAAGGCCTGCACCGTTTACCATACAACCTACTGTACCGTCAAGGTCAACATAATTAAGGCCAACTTCTTTAGCTTCAACCTCAATTGGGTTCTCTTCACGTACATCACGCATGTCAGCATATTTTTTCTGACGGTAAAGTGCGTTGTCATCAAGTACCACTTTAGCATCTACAGCAAGAATTTTGTTGTCAGATGTTTTAAGTACCGGGTTAATTTCAAACATTGATGCATCGCTATCAGTATATGCTTTATAAAGGGCAGCTGTAAAAGCAACCATTTCTTTATGTGCATTACCGCTAAGGCCCAGGTTAAAAGCAATCCTGCGTGCCTGAAAACCCTGAAGGCCTACAGCCGGGTCAATTTCTTCGGTAAAAATACGGTCTGGAGTGTGCTCTGCAACCTCTTCTATATCCATACCACCTTCGGTAGAATACATAATCATGTTGCGGCCTGCACCCCTGTTAAGTAATACCGACATATAAAATTCTGAAACTTCACTCTCACCGGGATAGTATACGTCTTCGGCAACAAGAATTTTGTGTACCCTTTTTCCGGTAGGAGGTGTTTGCGGTGTAATAAGGTCCATACCTATTATTTGTCCTGCAATTTCCTCTACCTGCTGAAGATTTTTGGCCAGCTTTACGCCGCCGCCTTTACCGCGGCCACCTGCATGTATCTGTGCTTTAAGCACATGCCAGCTTGTACCTGTTTGTGCAGTAAGCTCTTTTGCAGCAGCAACAGCTTCAGCCGGATTGTTGGCCACAATACCGCGTTGCACACGTACACCGTGGCTTGCCAGTATTTCTTTTCCCTGATATTCGTGTAAATTCATATAAAATGCGTTTATCTTATTAAAAGTGGAACAAAAATAGCAAATTACATCCAATGGCAGAAAGTTATTTAAACTTTTTACGTCTAAAAATTTAACAGGTTAATTTTGGCAGAATACGCAACCTTTTAATTTTTATTCCATCTACTAATAAATCAACACACCAATGAAAAAGTTTGCACTCATATTTTTATTTTTCCCTGCCCTGCTGTTAACAGGCTGCAATAACGATGATGATACTACAGCCAACGCATCCGGACTGGAAGGCCTATGGTTTTTATATAATGTATCGGGCGGCTTCGGAGGACAAAACCATGATTTTGAAATGGCAAAATTTACATGGGAATTTAAGCCCGGAAATGTTTTACGAGTACAAAACAACGAAACTGATGATAATGTACCACTATCTGAAGGAAGCTACACTTATAGTATTACCGATGTAGAAGGTGTATGCAATGAATCTCTTACGGCAAGTGACCGGTCTTTTGGCTGTATTACAATACAAAACGATACGCTTACACTATCTGAAGCTTTTGTAGACGGCAGCGTCCTCAAGTTCAAAAAGGCCATGATATTAGGCGAGTAAAACTTATATATTACATAGCTAAACATTCATGGCTTATCAACCACCTTACTTTTATACTAAAATTATTACAAACACACTACTTTAGGCACAGCCTAAAATTAAAACCCAATAGTATGAAAGAGATACTTATTTTAATACTGGCATTACCCGTACTTTTATTTTATAAAGAAGATAACGATGACAACACCTACTATGATGCTGATACCACACAGCCTGAAAACAAAGAAATAAACAACAACAAATAAATTTAATGTTATAAATGTAACATTTTGTTATTTTTTGTTAAGCTTTTGATATTCGCTTGTTTGCGTGGTTTTTGATAACTAATTTTGCATCATTAAGGAAAAAAACATGGAAGCAAGACAGCTGGTTCAACTGGCAGAACAATTTGGCAGCCCGTTATATGTATATGATGCGGCAAAAATACAATCGCAATACAAAAAGCTTGAAAACGCATTTGGCAAAGTAAAGCACCTAAGGATAAACTATGCCTGCAAGGCACTAAGCAATATATCTGTATTAAAGCTTTTAAAGCAAATGGGCTCTGGCCTTGATACTGTAAGCATACAGGAAGTACAGTTGGGCCTTTTAGCCGGCTTTTCGCCCGAAACCATTATTTATACACCTAATGGTGTATCTATGGAAGAAATTGAAGAGGTAGCCACACTGGGCGTACAGATAAACATTGACAACCTGAGCATACTGGAGCAATTTGGCGCCAAGCATCCCACTACTCCGGTGTGCATACGCATCAACCCGCACGTTATGGCAGGTGGCAACAGTAACATATCTGTAGGGCATATAGATAGTAAATTTGGTATATCAATCCACCAGATGCCACACCTGCTGCGCATTGTGCAAAATACAGGTATGCACATCAACGGTATACACATGCACACCGGCAGCGATATTCTTGACATTGAGGTATTTTTATATGCCGCCGAGATATTATTTGAAGCCGCAGCACAATTTAAACAACTTGAGTTTCTAGATTTTGGCAGCGGGTTTAAAGTGCCTTATAAAAAAGACGATATCCAGACGGATGTAGAAGAGCTGGGCAAAAAACTCGGCAAACGCTTTAATGCATTTTGTACAGAATATGGCCGTGAGCTAACACTTGCTTTTGAGCCGGGTAAATTTTTAGTGAGTGAGGCAGGGTTCTTTGTAGCTAAGGTTAATGTGGTTAAGCAAACAACCTCAACTGTTTTTGCCGGTGTAGACAGCGGTTTTAACCACCTTATACGTCCTATGCTGTATGGTTCTCACCATCATATCGAGAATATTAGCAACCCTAAGGGTAAAGAGCGTTTTTATAGCGTTGTAGGCTACATTTGCGAGACTGATACGTTTGCCAGCAACCGCCGCATAGCAGAGATTAAAGAAGGCGATTTACTGTGTTTCCGTAATGCAGGGGCTTATTGCTTTAGCATGAGCAGTAACTATAACAGCCGCGTGCGCCCGGCAGAAGTACTTTGGTATGAAGGTAAAGGCCACATTATTCGTGAGCGCGAAACTTTTGAAGACATTATACGCAATCAGGTTATCATGGATTTTGAGCCTGCCATTGCCGTTACCGTTTAGGTTATATATAATTGTTACTTACTTTTGATTAACCGCGCCATTACTGGTGCGGTTTTTTTTATTTTGAGAAAGTATTTTAATTATATTTAGGCATCAAAATCCTCATCATTAAAATGAAAACAATTTTTGCAAGCCTTATATTATTGCTATTAGCCAGTTGCCACAAGCCGCCTTTAGTAACCCAGTCTACCCCTGCTCCTGAACATGGCAATTTAAATTTATATACAGATATTAAAATAATACCAATTGGCAGCCTTAATAACAATAACGTTTTTGATACTGCTTATGTAACAGGCCCTAAATTTTTAGGACAGGAAGAAGTTTATGGAGATTGTAATAACGGCAAATGCAGCATTAATATAACATTTTCGGGTGGGCAACCGGCACTGCATTTTGAAAATGCCGTAGGTGCCCAGGTAGAAAACATAGGTGATATAGACGGTGATGGCTTTGCCGAAATACTTATTGCGCCATCGTGGTGGGTAGGCTGCCACGGATATATACATGTATACAGCTATAAAAATAAAGTCTGGAAACATTATGGTTATGCTGATAACAATGTGTGCGGCAGAGATACCTTGGCCGAATTTATTATCGGCATAGAGGCCAACACCCTAAGTCTTGAAGAACTGGTATGGGATGCAGCGCTTGAAGACTATCATGAAAAGCCAAAGGCTTTTATCATAGAATAAACAACCTACTCACCTAATATCTGCGCGGCGTGGTTTTTGGTAACTACTTTGGTTATAACCTCATCTATAATTCCGTTTTCATCTATAACAAATGTGGTGCGGTGTATACCTTCAAACTCGCGGCCCATAAATTTCTTTGGACCCCATACTCCAAAAGCATTTATAAGTTCTTTATCTACATCGGCCAATAACGGAAACGGCAGGTTTTGCTTGGTTTGAAAGTTTTTCTGTTTCTTTTCGGTATCGGCGCTAACACCTAAAAGCTCATAGTCTTTGTCTTTAAGCAGGGTATAATTATCGCGAAGGTTGCAGGCCTCTACCGTACAGCCTGGTGTACTGGCCGCAGGGTAAAAAAACACCACTAGCTTTTTGCCTTGATAGTCAGATAACTTGTGTATAGAACCATCCTGGTCTTTTGCGGTAAACTGTGGGGCGGCATCGCCTTTTTTTAGTGTATTCATGTTGTATATTTGTGTTGTAAAAGTACAACAATGACCAAAGCTGAAAAAGCCAAATTTGTAATAAAAACGCTCCAGGAAATATACCCAACCATTCCGTTGCCACTAGACCATAAAGACCCGTATACATTGCTTATAGCCGTGCTTATGAGTGCGCAAAGCACCGATGTGCGTGTAAACATGATAACACCACTGTTGTTTGAACGTGCCGATAACCCAAAAATGATGGTTAAGCTTACTATCGATGATA